>NZ_WIVR01000049.1:0-39041 GCF_009600525.1 Pseudomonas sp. FSL R10-1350 | reverse complement strand
TGGCGGATGCGCCGCTGGACCCGCAGCACATCGGGCGTGCACGCGGGCGTTTGGCCGTGATTGGTCTGGGCCCCGGAGCCGCCGAGTTGATGGTGCCCGCGGTGAAAGCCGAGCTGGCGCGGGCCAATGATGTGCTGGGGTACGAGACGTACGTGCGCATGGCCGGGCCGTTCCGGGCTGACCAAGTGCTGCATTGCACCGACAACCGTGAAGAAATGCAGCGCGCGCGTCACGCCTTTGAACTGGCGGCGCAAGGTCGTTCAGTGGTGGTGGTGTCTTCGGGGGACCCTGGCGTATTTGCCATGGCGGCCGCCGTGCTCGAGGCGCTGCATGAGTCTACTGACCCGCAGTGGCACAACGTGGATCTGGAGATCTTGCCGGGCGTCTCGGCGTCGCTGGCCACAGCAGCCCAGGCGGGTGCGCCTTTGGGCCATGACTTTTGCGTGATGTCGCTGTCGGACAACCTCAAGCCCTGGAGCATCATCGAAAAACGTCTCGACCTGGCCTCCCAGGCCGACCTGGCTCTGGCGTTCTACAACCCGATCTCCCGTTCCCGGCCCTGGCAATTGGGCGTGGCACTGGAAATCGTCGCGCGGCATCGTACGCCGCAAACGCCGGTGGTACTGGGACGAGACATCGGCCGCCCCGGCCAGACGTTACGCGTCACCACCCTGGGGGAACTGACCCCGGAACAGGTCGATATGCGCACCATGGTTATTGTCGGCTCGTCCACCACCTGCACGTTCCCGCGAGCCGATGGCCGCGAGTGGGTATATACACCGCGTTGGTACGGCGACAAGCCTTGATCGTGTGAGTTAATTAAAGGGGGGGCTGCCTGTGCCTTGGCAGCCGATCGACCTTCTTTGGCCTCGTGACTTTTGGGTGGTTGTTTAAAAGATCACGAGGCCATGCTTTGGCAGGTGCTTATTCGGTTTTTTAAAGATATGAGAGTGTCTGAATATTCCTCAGTGTTTGTTAGTTAAGTCGCAGATGATTGTTGATAACGCTCATGCTGACCTGGGATATTGCCATTAAGTACTAGGTATATACTTTGAAATAAATGGCGCGCTTTGCAGGGGCGAGTATTCAAGAGGTGTGGGCGGTATATTGCTGAAAAAAAGTAATTGTTTAAGTTAAATTATTTCCTGGATTGTTGTCTTTCGTTGATCAGGTATGCAGTGGACGCTTGAGGCTGGTGTGTCTAAGGTTTCAATTGTCTGCATTCGCAAGACAATTAATTTAACGGCCATGATGGCTGCAGGAGTAAATGATATGGATATTAAAGATTTAAGTGATGAGGCCTGTGTTGAGTTTATTAAAAGCCTGGAGATCCCGGTAGTTGAGCCAGCGATACTGACTCGCTCTATCATGCTGACAGCTCGCTCCGGTATGGATATTAATGGTCCCGCTAAGAATGTTGATGGTAACGAGGGCAGCGCTTTTGTAGCCGGTAACAGCGTCGTCTCTTTTGTTGGAGGTTTGGAATCACAGCTAAAACAGGACGTAATGGATAGCGTGTTGTTTGCACAGTTGGCAGCAGATAAGAAATTCCCTAATAAAGACACGCATCGTGTTGAGCGATACAACCTGTATAACCAGATTCTATCGTACTGCGGTTGGACAACGACAAACGAGTCCATGCATAAAGTGACCGGTCTGAAGCAGAAATTTACTATGGACCAAATTGCGCTGGAAATAATTGCAAGTGTTGTGGGCCCAAATAAAGCGGTGCTGGAAATTGTGGCCATGGTCTTTGGCGCTCTGGCCAAAAGCCCCAAGGCGCTTAGTCTGTTTGAAAATCAGGCAAAGGGTGTTGATGCGGGTAATTTTCAGATCCTGCCATGTATCGCAACCAGCGATGGTGAAGTGATAATGATAAAAACCTGCATGCAGTTCAGTTCGTCAAAACGCGTGACCAAGGTTCTTTTTTGGGAGTGGAGTAACACCGATGTGAGCTTGTACACTGCCGCCAGTAATACAACGCTTAATCGGCGTCAGTATGGAGTCGTTCGTAATACTATTATGGAAAAGCTCGGTACTTCGGGGAAAAACTTTATTGAAAACATTGATATAGATATTTAACTCAGGCGCAGCAAGGAGTTTGTGGCGATGGAAGAGTCTAATAAAGTCTATGTCAATGCCGGCATACTCGCGATGTGCCTGCCCGGTACTGTGCTCACAGCGCAGCAGCAAGAAGACGTCATGAACTCGTTGTTGTTTGCGGAGTTGAGTGCTCGTGTAAAGCACCCGCTAGCACAGCACAATACGGAACGTGAACAGGCTGTTCAACGGATGCTGGATAACTTGTGCTGGATTCGTTTAAACCAACCTGGCGTTGTGTCGAAATCTTCACGGAGCTTGACGGTGGTTGATGTTGTAACGGCTAAAAGCCTGAGTATGTTTCCCTCTCGAGTCAGTTCAGGTTTTATTGAATTGTTAAAGAAGCTCAAGTTCTTGCCGTCTCAAAAAGCACTGAATCTTTGGCATGAAAAAACTGTCTCGCCCGTTCATTCTGATCATACGGCCAGCACTGATTGCCCAGTACCTGATGAGTTTAATGTGTGCGTTAAGTTCGCGATTTTAGATGCAGAAGGTGTTCTTCATACCTTGATGCTGGCGTTTACCACGCACACAAAACTACTAAGTAATTACCTTTCTCAGACGATCAAGATCGAAGAAAGTGCAGGGCTGCACGTCCAAGCCTACACCTATGAGCTAAATGCACAATGCTTCTCTCGTTTGCGTGAGTCGGTGGCTGAAAAACTGAAGATTAAAAAAAATCAGTACGTACTGCCTTGGGCCTGCTCTGCTGATGGCAAATGCCCTCCCGTCCTCACTCAACAAGGTCTTTGATAATGCTATGAATGCGAAAATGATTGGTAGCACGCTCACCTCTTTTGTCGGGGAAGTGTCCGAGGCCAGCAAGCAGGATATTCAAGACTGTTTGCTCTATGCGCAATTGTATGCCGACAGGGGAGGGGCTTCAGGGCCTTGGACGTGGTTGTCAAACTATCAATATGCTCTGTTTAGCATTGGCTTTTCGCTTAAGGCTTACATCGTTGAGCAGCCATTATTGATTTCGGATGCTCACCAAGTTCGCGATTACAAGGTGCAGGTAGCGGGTGTGGGTAGCTCTGAGCGCCTGGCCAATCTGCTGGGTGTTCTATTTGACAGTCTTCACCTGGAGCGCGATGCCTTAAGTTATTTGAATGAGCCGCCCATTACGTCACATGCCACCCACTATCAGTGTGCGCCGTGTGAGAGGACTCAGCAGGGTGAATTAGTGGTTTTTGTATGTGCTCTGCAACTCAGTTGTACGCCTCATGATAAGAACCCGGCACTGACCTTTGTACGTCTGAATTCAAAGGGTGGCCGTTTTCAATTTGATGCGGCTGCGTATGCAGCAATGAAAAATGAAGTTCAGGATGTTATTCGTGGTTTTACGAATACGATGATCCAAAACGTGGAGCTGTAAAAAGCACTGCCCATGGCTGTCAAGCATGGGCAGTGCCAATTTACTTAGGGCACCAAGTAGCCTTTTATCCCGGTAAAGATAATTTGCGCCGCCAGCGCGCACACGAATAGCCCCATCAAACGGCTGATAATCTGCAAGCCCTGCTCGCCGACAATGCGCTCGATCCTGTTGGACAAATACAGCACCAACCCGACGGTGAGGCTGGCCATGACAATACTGGTGATCGCCATCAGCTTGTCATCCCAGTGAGGCTGGCTGACGCCCATCACCAGCAACGCACCAATGGTACCGGGGCCAACGGTGATCGGAATGGTCAGCGGCACAATGGTGACGTCTTGCTGAACATTGTCGCTTTGCACGGCAGACTTGCCTTGGGCCATGCCCAGCGCCGAGATGAACAATACACTGCCGGCGCCAATACGGAAGGCATCCACAGTTATACCGAAAACGCTAAAAATCATGCGCCCGAACAGGTAGAGCAACACACTGGAAATCACGGTTGCCAGCGCTACTTTCCATGCCAGGCGGCCACGCTCCTTGTTCGAGTAACCGCGTGTCAGGCTGATAAAACACGACAGTACGAAGAACGGGCTGTAGAGCACCAGCATCTTCAAGTACACACTGAACAAAACATGCAGCATGGTCTGAGCTCACATCGCAGGAAGTCGTCGAAAGTCTATCAGGGGTTTGGCGGTCTGTCGGGCGGTGTTAAAAAGACCCTGCGGCTACAACGACACACTCTGTAGGAGCGAGCTTGCCTCGCGATCTTTTGACTTTAAAAGATCGCAGCCTTCGTGCCTCGGCAGCGACTACAACTGCCCTACGACGGCTGCGCCTGAGACTGTCGCAGCTCGCGCTGCACCACCCAATACTCGACCAGCTCGCGCAGTTGCGACAGTTCGACAGGCTTGGCCATGTGGCCGTCCATGCCGGCCTGGCGTGCGCGCTCTTTGTGCTCAGTCAGAATATGCGCGGTCAAGGCAACGACCGGGGTGCGGACGCGCTGGTGGCTGACTTCCCAGGCGCGTAATTGCTCGGTGGCTGAGAAGCCGTCCAGGACCGGCATTTCGCAATCCATGAGCACCAGGTCGTAACGCTGCGCTTTCATGGCCTGCAGCGCTTCTTCGCCGTTGGAGGCGGTGTCCGGGTGCAAGTTGAGTTTGCTCAACATGCCACGAATCACCTTGGTCGAAATGTTGTTGTCTTCGGCCACTAGAATACGGAAGTTGCTGGGCACGCTAAGGGGCGCTGATGGCCCGCTGCCCAATGGCGGTGTGACGCCAAGGCCGTTGTTGCGTTGGGTCAACTCGTCGGCCAAGGTGGTTTTCAGGGTATAGCCCGCCACCGGTTTGGCCAGGATGCGCTTGATGCCGCAGTTGCGCGCAATGATCTTGCTCGGCGCATTGCTGATGCCCGTGAGCATCACCAGCAAGATATCGTGGTTCAGGCTCGGGTCTTCTTTGATCTTGGCGGCCAGTTGCATGCCGGTCATGCCCGGCATGTTCTGGTCCAGCAAGACAATGTCGAAGTAGTCGCGCAAGTGCGCCTTGGTGCGCAGCAAGGCCAGCGCTTCTTTGCCCGAGGCGGCGGCGCTGACATTCAAGCCCCACGCCGAACATTGCTGCACCAGTACTTTGCGGCACGTGTCGTTGTCATCCACCACCAGCACGCGGGCGCCTTTGAGCGGGCTGTCCAGGTCGGAGGTGGGGTGCTCAAGCAGTTGCGGGTCCAGTGGCAGGGTGAGCCAGAAATTGGTGCCCTTGGTTTGCCCGGTCTTGATGCCGAACTCGCCGCCCATGAGGGTGATCAACTGGCGGGCAATGACCAGCCCCAGATGGCCGCCCAAACGGGTGGCGGCGAGGAAGTTTTTGCTGTGCAGTTCGGCGTGCAGCAGTGCCTCGCGCTCTTGCTCATCCATCGGCTGGCCCGAGTCTTGAACGGCAATGCGCAAGCGTGGGGCATCACTGCGTTCCTCTAGCGCAACCACGATAAGGATCTCGCCTTCGTCGGTTTTTTTCAGGGCGCTTTCCAGCAGGCTCAGCAGGGTTTGACGCAAACGCGTAGGGTCGCCATTGATCACCCGAGGTACTTGCGGCTGGATAAAGCTGATGAGTTCGACGTTTTGCTGCTCGGCCTTGGTGCGGAAAATACTCAGGCAGTCATCGATCAATGCATTCAGGTCGAACTGCACGTCGTCCAGTTCGATCTGCCCGGACTCCAGCTTGGAGATGTCGAGGATTTCGTTGATCAGCGTGAGCAGCTCGTTGCCGGCGCTGTGGATAGTTTGTACGTAGTCACGTTGTTTGACGGACAGCGGCGTGCCGAGCAGCAGCTCTGTCATGCCGAGCACGCCGTTCATTGGTGTACGGATCTCATGGCTGATCTTGGACAGAAACTCGGCCTTGGCATTGATCTCGGCGTTGCTGGCGGCGAGGTCGCAACTCAGGTTGAGCTGGTCTTCGGTGATGCTCCGCGTTCGTTCACTCAGCGCGATGCCCATCAGCAGGCCGCTGAGACACACCACCGCCATCAGGGCCAACACCAGCTCTTGCGGGGCGATCAGGGTCAGCCCCAGCAGGGCGGGCAGAATCAACAGGGTGCCGATGTTGAAAATGATCATGGCCACGACAAACAAACGAGCCGGCCGGTAACCCTGCTGCAAGTGGTAACTGGCAACCAGCAGGATGCTGAGGCTGGTCAGGGCGACCAGTATGTAGGTGGTCAGGTTCAGCGGCAGGCTGTTGAAGAACAGCAGCAGCAAGCCACACAGGCCTACGATCAGGATGTCGATCAGCAGCAGTCTATGCAGCGGGTGCGGCCCACGACTGGAGAAGAAGCTGTAGGTGAACATCAACCCGCACGGTGCGGTGAGGATCAGTGCCAGATAGGCGCCGGGGGTTTGCCAGCTGTGCCACTGCGGGAACCACGGGCTGAGCAAGTTTAAAAAGAGCGCCGAACTGGCCAGCAGCAAGGTCTCGCACAGTGCCAGCCACAGGCAACTGATGGTGCGTGTGAAGGCAAAGCGGATCAGGTTGTGCAGTACCAGCATGGCGATGCCGCCCAGCAGTAGCCCGTAGAGCAGGGTGGTGCCTTGGTCTGCTGCGAGGACAACGGCGGTACTGAGGGTAATGTGCGGGCGCAGTTGGTGTTCAGACTCCATGCGCAGGTAAACATCCAGAGGCTGATCGCTCTGGGGCAGCGGTAACAGGTAGTCGCTGCTGGACAGTGGTTTTTCGCTTTGTGGCAGGGTGTTGCCGGTGGTCACTTCGGTGATCAATTTGTGATCATCGAGGACATACAAATCAAGGCGTGAGAGATCGGGGGCGAACACCCGCAGGATCTGCTCATGCTGGTCGGGCTGTAAGCGGAACTTCAGCCACAGGGCTTCGCCGGGTTCGGCAGCCACCATGTTTTCAAGTTCGATGGAGGTGAACTGGCTATTCAATCGGGCTGAGCGCACATCGCTCAGTTGCAGGTCGCCTTGCGGGTCGGACAGCATGGACCAGCTGCCACCTGATGCGGCATGAGCCGGCATCAGGCAGAGCAGGGTTGTCAGCAGGCTGACAGTTATTCCTATGGCGATCCTAAGCCAGCGCACGGTGAAATCCCTTCGTCGATTGTTGCAAGTCGGTCACTATGCGCGGCGCTGGAAGAGTTAGGCAAGGCTGATCCATCCCCGTCTATCCATATGGATAGACTTGTTACTGGGATTCACCGCGTTCGCGTGCAATGGCTCGGTAGCCAATGTCATGACGGTAGAAACAGCCGTCCCACTCGATGGCTTTGGCCAAGGCGTAGGCTTGCTTTTGCGCCGCCTCAACCGTGTCGCCCATTGCCGTTGCACACAGCACGCGACCACCTGAGGTGACCACTTCGCCTGCTGCATTCAGCGCGGTGCCCGCGTGGAATACTTTACCTTCCAGTTTCGCTGCAGCGTCCAGTCCGTGGATTACAGCGCCTTTAGTGTAGTCTGCCGGATAGCCGCCTGCCGCCAGCACAATGCCCAAACTTGGACGTGGATCCCATTGTGCTTCAACTTTATCCAGCGCTTGGGCCAATGCGGCTTCAATCAGCAGCACCAGGCTCGATTGCAGACGCAGCATCACCGGTTGAGTCTCCGGATCGCCGAAGCGGCAGTTGAACTCGATGACTTTCGGGTTGCCGGCTTTGTCGATCATCAGACCGGCATACAGGAAGCCGGTGTAGACGTTGCCTTCTTCAGCCATGCCGCGCACGGTCGGCCAGATCACCTGGTCCATCACGCGCTGGTGAACTTCAGCGGTGACCACTGGAGCAGGCGAGTAAGCACCCATGCCGCCGGTGTTCGGGCCGGTGTCGCCGTCGCCGACGCGTTTGTGGTCCTGGCTGGTGGCCATAGGCAAGACGTTCTTGCCGTCGACCATGACGATGAAGCTGGCTTCTTCGCCGTCGAGGAACTCTTCGATCACCACTCGCGAACCGGCTTCGCCGAAAGCGTTGCCAGCGAGCATGTCGCGCACGGCGTCTTCGGCTTCAGTGAGGGTCATGGCGACGATCACGCCTTTGCCCGCAGCCAGGCCGTCAGCCTTGATCACGATAGGCGCGCCAACCTTTTGCAGGTAAGCCAGCGCTGGCTCGATCTCGGTGAAGTTCTGGTAATCGGCGGTCGGGATCTTGTGGCGAGCCAGGAAGTCCTTGGTGAACGCTTTCGAGCCTTCCAGCTGAGCGGCGCCAGCGGTCGGGCCAAAGCAATCCAGGCCACGGGAGCGGAACAGATCAACCACACCGGCTACCAACGGGACCTCTGGACCAACGATGGTCAGGGCAACGTTCTTCTCGGCAAAATCAGCCAGTTGCTCAAGGGCCAGCACGTCGATAGCAACGTTTTCGCACTTGGCTTCAATGGCGGTGCCAGCGTTGCCGGGGGCAACAAATACTTTAGCGACACGCGGGTCCTGAGCTACTTTCCAGGCCAGTGCGTGTTCACGGCCACCGCTGCCAATGATCAAAACATTCATTTCAAAAACCTCAAAAATCTGTGGGAGGCGCTGCAAACCTCTGTAGGAGCTGACGAGTGCAACGAGGCTGCGATCTTTTCAAAACAGAATCAAAAGATCGCAGCCTGCGGCAGCTCCTACAGGGGGAGCGGTGTATCAGTGACGGAAATGGCGCATGCCGGTGAATACCATGGCAATGCCCGCTTCGTCAGCGGCGGCGATTACTTCGTTGTCGCGCATCGAGCCACCTGGCTGGATAACTGCAGTGATACCGGCTTTGGCAGCGTTGTCGATGCCGTCACGGAACGGGAAGAATGCGTCCGATGCCATGACTGCACCTTGTACCTGCAAGCCAGCGTGCTCAGCCTTGATGGCGGCAATGCGCGCCGAGTTTACGCGGCTCATCTGGCCTGCGCCCACACCGATGGTCTGACGGCCTTTGGCGTAAACGATGGCGTTGGATTTAACGTACTTGGCCACTTTCCAGGCGAAGATCAGGTCGTTGATCTCTTGCTCGGTCGGTGCGCGCTTGGTCACCACTTTGAGGTCTTCGCTGCCGATCATCTGGATGTCACGGCTTTGCACCAGCAGGCCGCCGTTGACGCGTTTGAAGTCCCAGGCCGGTGCGCGCTCTGCGCTCCACTCGCCGCAGGCCAGCAGGCGCACGTTGGCTTTGGCGGCCACGATGGCGCGGGCTTCTTCGCTCACTGACGGGGCGATGATCACTTCTACGAATTGACGCTCAACGATGGCCTTGGCCGTTTCGGCGTCCAGCTCACGGTTGAAGGCGATGATGCCGCCGAACGCCGACTCGGTGTCCGTCGCGTAAGCCAGTTCGTAGGCCTGACGGATGCCGCCTTCGTTGTCCGGGCTGACCGCCACGCCACACGGGTTGGCGTGCTTGACGATCACGCAAGCCGGTTTTACGAAGCTCTTCACGCACTCCAGCGCAGCGTCGGTATCAGCTACGTTGTTGAACGACAGCTCTTTACCTTGCAGTTGGGTCGCGGTAGCGATGCCGACTTCGGCAGGCTTGGCCTCAACGTAGAACGCCGCGCTCTGGTGCGGGTTCTCGCCGTAGCGCATTTCTTGCGCCTTGATGAACTGGCTGTTGAAGGTGCGCGGGAACTGGCTGCGGCCTTCGGTGCTGAGGGTTTCAGCCGCCTGGTTCACGGTGCCCATGTAGTTGGCGATCATGCCGTCGTAGGCGGCGGTGTGTTCGAACGCCTTGAGCATCAGGTCGAAACGCTGTGCGTAGGTCAGGCCGCCAGCCTTGAGGTTTTCCAGGACGTTGGCGTAGTCGCTGGCATTCACCACGATGGCCACGTCTTTGTGGTTTTTGGCGGCGGAGCGAACCATGGTCGGGCCGCCGATATCGATGTTTTCGATTGCGGTCGGCAGGTCGCAGCCTGGCTTGTTGATGGTGGCTTCGAACGGGTAGAGGTTAACGGCCACCAAGTCGATCGGCTTGATGCCGTGCTCGTTCATGATGTCGTCGTCAATGCCGCGACGACCGAGGATACCGCCATGGATTTTCGGGTGCAGGGTCTTCACCCGACCGTCCATCATTTCCGCAAAACCTGTGTAGTCCGCCACTTCAACAGCGGCAACACCGTTGTCTTGCAGCAGCTTGAACGTACCGCCAGTGGAGAGGATCTCGACGCCGAGGGCTTCCAGTTCACGGGCGAAATCAAGGATTCCGGTTTTATCGGAAACGCTGATTAGAGCGCGGCGGATCGGCAGGCGGGTAGTCTGATCGGTCATCTCGATTTCCATCAAAAGCAAAGGAGTCAGCAAAAAAGGCGGCCTGTTTTATCAGGACGCCTTTCAGGTTTGATTGAATGCTTACAGCAGATCGTACTGTTTGAGCTTTTTGCGCAGGGTGCCGCGATTGAGTCCCAGCATCTCGGAGGCCTTGGTCTGGTTGCCCTTGACGTAGTTCATGACGCACTCGAGCAAAGGGGCTTCGACTTCGGAAAGCACCAGGTTGTACACGTCCGTGACTTCAGCG
Source organism: Pseudomonas sp. FSL R10-1350 (assembly GCF_009600525.1). Classification (NCBI taxonomy): domain Bacteria; kingdom Pseudomonadati; phylum Pseudomonadota; class Gammaproteobacteria; order Pseudomonadales; family Pseudomonadaceae; genus Pseudomonas; species Pseudomonas sp. FSL R10-1350. Next base: position 28,579 of record NZ_WIVR01000049.1, on the reverse strand, counting down.
CCCTCCAGGTGGGCGAAATAATTGTGCAGCGCCTTTTCGACACTCCCGCGAAGGGTCTGACCTTCTTCGCTCGGCGTATTGAGGTGCTGTTTCAAATTGACGTTGTCGCTCACGGGCGTTGTTCCACTCACTAATGTCTCGGTCATCATCGTCATGCGGCCACCCATCCTTCGTCCCCTGTCCCCAGGCTCTTATGTCGTTCGGCGAAAAACGCCTGAACGTTGGCGCATTGTGCTTCCGTATCTTCCAAACGATTGAAGTGGGCGCGAAACTCCTTGGCGCCCGGCAAGGTTGCGAGATACCAACCGACATGCTTGCGGGCAATACGTACCCCCAATACCTCCCCATAGAAGGTGTGCAGTGCGGCCAGATGCTCTAGCAGAATACGTTCCACTTCGGCCATTTCCGGTGCCGGCAACAGCTGGCCGGTACGCAGAAAGTGGTCCACTTCGCGGAAAATCCAGGGCCGCCCTTGAGCCGCCCTGCCTATTAACAGTCCATCAGCACCGGTGGCGTGCAGCACGTGCCGGGCTTTATGGGGTGAATCGATGTCGCCATTGGCAAACACCGGTATCGACACGGCCTGCTTGATCGCGGCAATGGTGTCGTACTCGGCCTCGCCGGTGTACAGGTCTGCACGGGTTCTGCCGTGCACGGCCAGCGCTTGAATACCGGCCTGTTCGGCGATTTTTGCCACCGTGAGGCCGTTCTTGTTGTCGCGGTCCCAGCCGGTACGGATTTTCAGGGTTACCGGCACATCAACTGCGGCCACAACGGCCTGCAGGATCTCGTTCACCAATGCTTCGTCTTTCAGTAACGCGGACCCGGCGGCCTTGTTGCAGACCTTTTTGGCCGGGCAACCCATGTTGATATCAATAATCTGTGCGCCCAGTTCCACATTGGCCCTGGCGGCGTCTGCCAGCATTTGCGCATCACCGCCGGCGATCTGCACCGAGCGGGGCTCGGGATCACCGTCGTGAATCATGCGCAGGCGCGATTTACGACTGTTCCAGAGACTCATGTCACTGGTCACCATTTCCGACACAACCAGGCCCGCGCCCATTCGTCGGCAAAGCTGACGAAAGGGTTGGTCGGTGACACCCGCCATAGGGGCGAGAATCAAACCGTTTTGCAATGTGTATGGGCCGATGCGTACCGCCGACATAGGACTTCCCTGTTGTGGGGCCGGATCTGGGGAGTTCGAAAAAGGGTTGGCATGATACCCGCTCTCGATGACTGGATAAAGACGAAATTGGATGATTTTTGAACAATAGAGGCTGAAAGCCAGCTTTCAACCGGCCATAAGCTTCGAGCTACAAGCTGCAAGAAGAGGCAAATCTGCTTTTAGGTTCAAGCTTGCGGCTTGAAGCTTGCCACTAAAAGCGCAGCGCGCTCATTCCGGGGAATGAAAACTCAGGCTGTAATTCACCGCTTTCGGGCCCGGATCCAAGATGTCGAGGGCAATGTGGATAGGCGTTTGCGGCGGCATTTCGGCCTTGCCAGTCAGGTCGCCGCTCAGGTATTCGCCGGGTTTGAAACGGCGGCTGGCGATCATTTTGCCGTTCAGGTCGGCAAAACGCAGCTCCAGCAGCGGGTAGGGCTGGGAAAACGGCGCGCGGTTGTAGAGGATGGCGTCCACCACCAGCGCACCGGCGAATTCCGGGTGGCTGCGCACCACCAGATTGCTGCTTTTAATGCGGTCTATATCGACCTTGGAAGGCACGCTGCAGCCGATTTGCGGGCACAGTTGCTGGAAGAGCGGCCGGTATTGGTCCTGGCGAGCCAGTTCATCGAAGTGATACGCGATGTATTGCCCGGCCAGTGCAACGGCGGCCAGCAACACCAAGAGCGTCCAGAGCAGGCGCTTGCCCCACGGCGAGCGGCGTTTTTGCCAGTCCAGGTGCAACGGGTCGTCTACCAGGTCCAGCAGGACGTCGTCGCGCACACCCGGTTCGCTGCGTGTGCGTTTGTCTTTGGTCGCCGAGGCAGTGGCCAGAGGCTCATCGTCCTCGTCGTCATCCACCGCAGACAAATGCTCGCCGCGCAGCTCGGGTTCATCGTCGTCATCTTTGCTGAGCCTGAGCGGCGGCGTGTCGTCGGGCTCGTCGATGTCCAGCGACAGCGATGGCTCGGTGCGCCCGGTTTCAGCCGGTTCGATGTCGTCTTCGACGGCCTTGACCGCGAGTGCTGAGGTTTCGGCACGTTCTGCTGCGGACTCACTGAACAAGCTGCCTGACCATTGGCTTTCGTCGGCGTCGCTGGTGTCGCGGCGAGCGCTTAGCGCACTGGTTTTGGCTTTTTGCGACTGACCGAAACTTTTGCTGGGCTGAATCTCCCGTTCTTCAAGCTTGGCCAGCTCTTCGTCCAGGTCCAGGTGCTCAAGGTCCAGCTCGGCCACTTCCCAATGCGCCGGGCTGATGGCCTTGGGCGCAGCAGGCGGCTCAGCGGCCACAGGTTCTGCAACAAGTGGCGCCACAGTTGTAGGCAACTGCTCTGTTTCGGTGCCTTTATTCAGCAGTTGCTGTGCGGCATTGAACACTTGCAGGCAGGAACCACAGCGCACCACGCCGCGGGCCATGCTCAATTGAGCATGGCTGACACGGAAGCTGGTTTGGCAATGTGGGCACTGTGTAACGAAGCTATCGCTCATGCGGCCATCCGGGTTAAGCAGGCTTGTATTCTAGCGTCGACGACCGCTGATGCGCACCCAGCCATCGCGGTTGGCGATAGGGTCCAGATCAAAGTCTTGAGCGTAGGCAGCGGCGACGTCTTCACCTTGCTCGGCGAGGATGCCGGACAGTGCCAGACGGCCGCCGGGCTTGACCAGGCTGGACAGTTGTGGGGCCAGGGCAACCAGCGGGCCGGCCAGAATGTTGGCGACCAGCACATCGGCCTGCACCTGCGGCAGGTCTTCAGGCAGGTACAGCGGGAACAGCTCTGGCGCTACGTTGTTGCGCCCGGCGTTGTCGCGCGAAGCTTCCAGTGCCTGCACGTCGATGTCGGTGCCGACGGCTTGCTTGGCGCCCAGCAACAGCGCAGCGATGGCCAAAATGCCCGAGCCGCAGCCGAAGTCCAGCACGTCGCAGTCTTTGAGGTCCTGGCCGTCGAGCCATTCCAGGCACAGCGCGGTGGTCGGGTGAGTGCCGGTGCCAAACGCCAGGCCCGGATCCAGCAGCAAGTTCACGGCATCAGGCTCGGGAGCAGCGTGCCAGCTTGGGACGATCCACAGGCGCTGACCAAAACGCATGGGTTCGAAATTGTCCATCCAGCTGCGTTCCCAGTCCTGGTCTTCGATGACTTCGGCGTGGTGTTCTGGCAATGGCGAGCCGGTCAGCAGCTCCAGATGGCGCAGCACCAGCTCGGCTTCGGTACCGCCTTCGAACAGGGCCAGCAAATGGGTGTGCGACCACAGCGGCGTGGTGTTGAGTTCAGGTTCAAAGATCGGCTGATCTTCGGCATCCATAAACGTTACCGAAACGGCACCGACTTCGAGGAACGCGTCTTCGTAGGTTTCGGCTTGTTCTGGGCTGATGGCGAGGCGTACTTGCAGCCAAGGCATGGCGGGCACCTTTGAAAAATAGGAATGTGCAGCCGGAGGGGCTGCGAGAAACGCGCCAGTTTACGCGAGCGCAGGCCTCCCTGCTATGGCAGGCCATCTGTAGGGGCGGGCTTGTTTCAACATAAACCCTGATAAGGCGCAGCTTGTAGTCGCTGACGAGGCACGAGGCTGCGAAGCGGGCCACTTGGCAATCCATCGCAGCCTCATCCTTCGGCAGCGACTACAAGATTTCTGCGGTGCAAGGGCGTCCTAGGCGCATTCGCGCAGGTATTTGATATTGGGATGATGGCGTTTATGGAAGCGTCCTACATACCGTGAGCACCAATCTGGGCACTCTCTTCCTGATTACTGTGTGTGAGGTTCATTCATTCTATGACTGGGCTTCATGGTTCTCAGCCGTGCTCCCTTTAGGGGCTATGCAAAAGGAGAGGCTTATGGCCCGGGGCTATTTTATTGGTCTGGACGACAAAACGACCTGCGGTGGCAAGGTGCTGGAGTCAGACCCTGGCATTACGTGGAATGGCATTCAGCATGCCCTTGAAGGCCACTTGGTCAGCTGCGGGCAGGACGGTAAGGCCTACCCGATCTGTGGCGGTGTGGATGGTTTTATCAGCAATGGCCGGCGGGTGGCTGGCACGCTGGACAGCCGCAGCGGTTGCCCCTGTCAGGCCGAACTGATTGCCTCTGTGACCGTGCATTCTTATGTCAGCGACTCAGCCCCGGCATTTAAGGGCGGCTTGTTCGCCGCGTCGCAGCCCATGCCCGCCACCCTCAGCACAACGTGCGACGAGCGTTTTCAGTTGCTCAATCAACGTGGCTTGCCCTTGGGGCAACTGGGGTATGCCGTGCTGCAAAACGACCACTGTATGGGTTACGGCACACTCGATGCGCAAGGCCATACCTGCTCGTGCTCCAGCGATGGTCCTGAACAATTGGGTATCGCCATCAACGCCCCGTCACCGGTTATGGAGTAAGCAGCATGTCCTTGAATGATTTTCAGCGCACCAACGCTGCAGGGCCGGACGCCTTGTATCAACTGCCGCAGGCCAACTCGCACACCTACAGCCCCACCGATACACCGGCCAAAAAAGTGGTCGTGCAGAGCCTTGCCCTGAGCCGCTTGCCGGGCGCCATGCGCTCGATGGGCTGGCATACGGCAGCGGCCTTGATGCAGCGCTGGTTTGACAGCCCGGCGTGGGCGATGCCGGAGGCGTGGAAGGATTCAAGTACTCTACCAAACCCGCTAAGCCTGAAACCCGCTGAGTGCGATCAGAGCATCGTGACGATGGAGTGGGCAATGGGGTTTGAGCGCTGTCGTGAGGCTGTGGAAGTTGCAGAGTCTTTGCTTACGACTCCAAATGCGCTCATAAGACTACAAAAGTTGCTTAAGAGCGTTGGTTGGAATGGTGAAGGGACTAAGGCGCTGGGATCGTACTCAATGTCAGCCCTCCAAATGGATGCTTTTTCTCAAATTAATTTCGTTAAATTTGGAGAAGTATGGAATTCGCTCGATGACATGTACGGTGCTTTAGGTAAAGCGATTTTAAAAGTTGGCGTAGTCGGTGAAGCCTTTACGGAGATAAACCCGGTAACCAAACAGCTCCATTATCTATTTCATGTGGAAAAAGTTGGCTTCTATATTCGCGATAATTACGACTTCAATGGTCTGCAATATCTGGGCACCTGGACAGAAGATCGTGTGCTGACCAAGGCAGAGACCGCTTTTACCTTGAGCCTTCATGGTCAAGTTGTATTGCGTCTAAAGGAGGGTCCTTTTGCTGCAGTCACCAATGGTGATTTTCGCGACTATCGTGAAAAAACAGGCAAAGGCGGCGACTTCATAATTTATTCAGATGTACTCTGGAGAAAATCTGGGCAAGTCATTGATCTTGGGGAATGGGTGTGAAGCCAGCCTCACGACGGATAGCCTTTTTCATGGTTTTTATCTGTATTGCCGGAGTGATATGGGAGGCTTCGCAATGGTGGGAGAAAGGCTTGGCGGAGCGTTTGGGTGATCCTGAAATAAGCCCCGGCGGTTGTTATCGGGTTGAGAGTTTCAAACCTTTTTGGGTGCTACCCAATATTTTTCATAGGCGACCGGATCCTAATGAAGTCCACTCACCAGAGTGGTTTCCGTGGTGGGGATATCCAGGTTTTTTTCGCCTGTACGATCATCGCACTGAAGAATTGATCTCAGAAACCAAGGTTCATGACTGGGATTCGATCGTTGAGAAGGTGAGTTGGGGAGGTGGTTCAGGTCAGGTGAGGTCCGGCATGATTCGTATCGGGCCCAACCTTCCCGACTGCATAGGCGATATCCCCGGAAAAATGAGGCGCGAACAATGAAGCCCAATTCGCGACGCATCGCCTTTTTCGTAGCCTATATCACCATTGCGGGCGGGTTATGGACCGCTTCGAGCTGGTGGGAAAGAGGATGGGCTACTCGACTGGCTACCGATAGCGTCAGCCCCGATGGCTGTTATCGAGTCCAGAGTTTCAAGCCCTATTGGGTTCTTCCGAATATCTTTCATCGTGAGCCTGATGTTAATGGCGTTAATTCCCCTGCGTGGTTTCCCTGGTGGGGTTATCCAGGTTTTTATCGTCTTTTCGATAATCGCAGTGGCGAGTTGATTTCAGAAACCAACATCTATGATCTGGAGTCGGCAGGAGGCGGGCTCAGTTGGGGTGAGGGTTCTGGCTATGTGATGGCCGGTTTGATCATCATCGCCTCCAACCTCCCTGATTGCACAGGCGATAACCCCGGCAAAACCAGGCGCAAGCCATGACAGCCATGACGCCCTCCATCGTTTCTACCCGGCCTGAATCAATTTAGTAGGTACCCAAAAAACTGGCACCCCAGACACAACAAAGCCGCTCGAAAGCGGCTTTGTTGAGCAGGATACAAACTTACTTGTTAGCCAGTTTGTGTTCCAGGTAGTGAATATTGACGCCGCCTTCGCAGAAGCCTTCGTCATTCACCAGGTCGCGGTGCAGCGGGATGTTGGTTTTGATCCCGTCGACCACGATTTCGTCCAGCGCGTTACGCATGCGAGCCATGGCTTCGTCACGCGTCGCCCCCCAAGTGATCAGCTTGCCGATCAGGGAGTCGTAGTTGGCCGGAACCTTGTAGCCGCTGTACAGGTGCGAATCGACGCGAACGCCGTTGCCGCCCGGTGCGTGGAAGTGCTTGACCATGCCTGGGCTCGGCATGAACGTTGCCGGGTCTTCAGCGTTGATCCGGCATTCCAGCGAGTGACCGTGAATGTTCACGTCAGCCTGGGTGAAGGACAGCTTGTTGCCTGCCGCAATGCTCAACATCTCTTTAACGATGTCGATGCCGGTTACCATTTCGGACACCGGGTGCTCTACTTGCACACGAGTGTTCATCTCGATGAAGTAGAAACGACCATTTTCGTACAGGAACTCGAAAGTACCCGCGCCGCGGTAGTTGATGTCAACGCATGCCTGAACGCAGCGTGCCAGAACTTCCTGGCGAGCCTTTTCGTCGATGCCCGGTGCTGGCGCTTCTTCCAGAACCTTTTGGTGACGACGTTGCAGCGAGCAATCGCGGTCGCCCAGGTGGATCGCGTTACCCTGGCCGTCGGAAATAACCTGGACTTCCACGTGACGTGGGTTGGTCAGGTATTTTTCCAGGTAGACCATCGGGTTGCTGAACCAGGCGCCGGCTTCTTCGCGGGTCTGCTTGGCGGCTTCGATCAGGTCTTCTTCACGGTGCACAACGCGCATGCCACGACCACCACCGCCGCCAGCGGCTTTGATGATCACCGGGTAGCCGACTTCACGGCCAATGCGCAGTGCGGTTTCAGGGTCTTCCGGCAGCGGGCCGTCAGAGCCTGGAACAGTCGGTACGCCCGCCGCGATCATGGCGTGCTTGGCCGATACCTTGTCGCCCATCAGGCGAATGGTGTCAGCCTTCGGGCCGATGAAGGCAAAGCCGGATTTCTCGACTTGTTCGGCGAAATCGGCGTTTTCAGCCAAGAAGCCGTAGCCCGGGTGAATCGCCGTGGCGCCCGTCACTTCGGCTGCCGCGATGATCGCCGGGATGTGCAGATAAGACAGGTTGGCTGGTGCCGGACCAATGCAGACGGTTTCGTCTGCCAGACCCAGGTGCATCAGTTCCTTGTCGGCAGTGGAGTACACCGCGACGGTCTTGATGCCCAGTTCCTTGCACGCCCGCAGGATGCGCAAGGCGATCTCGCCGCGGTTGGCGATCAGGACTTTTTCCAGCTTCTGAGGCTTCAACATCGTTGGCTCCCCGTGGTTCAAACGATGGTGAACAGCGGTTGGTCGAACTCAACCGGCTGACCGTTTTCTACCAGGATGGATTCAATGACACCGGCTTTTTCAGCGGTGATGTGGTTCATCATTTTCATCGCTTCAACGATGCAAATGGTGTCGCCGACTTTAACGCTCTGGCCCACTTCTACGAAGGCTGGCGACGTTGGCGCTGGCGTGCGGTAGAAAGTGCCGACCATTGGCGACTTGACCACAAAGCCGTTCAGTTTTGGAGCAGCAGGTGCTTCAGTCACGGTGGCAACCGGCGCAACAGCCACTGGCGCAGCAGCCGGAGCTTGTTGCATTGGTGCTGGTGCGTAGAACTGTTGAGCTGGGGTCTTGCTGTGGCGGCTGATGCGTACGGACTCTTCGCCTTCTTTAATTTCCAGCTCGTCGATGCCGGACTCTTCCAGCAGTTCGATCAGTTTCTTGACTTTACGGATATCCATGAATCGTCAACTCCCAATGGGTTGGTCAGGGGCGTTTAGCTTGTAGTTCAAGCTGTTCCAGGGCGGCCTCCAAGGCCAGTCGATAACCGCTGGCGCCAAGGCCGCAGATCACACCTACCGCAACGTCGGAGAAGTAGGAGTGATGGCGGAAAGGTTCGCGTTTGTGCACGTTAGACAAATGCACTTCGATGAATGGGATGCTCACCGCCAGCAGCGCGTCACGTAATGCCACGCTGGTGTGGGTAAAAGCAGCCGGATTGATCAAGATGAAATCCACCCCTTCATCGCGGGCCGCATGAATCCGGTCGATCAATTCATACTCGGCATTACTTTGCAGGTAGAGCAAATGGTGACCGGCGTCGCGAGCCCGCTGCTCCAGATCCTGATTGATTTGCGCCAGGGTAGTCGCGCCGTAAACGCCCGGTTCGCGGGTGCCTAGCAGGTTCAGGTTGGGGCCGTGCAGAACCAGAAAAGTCGCCATCTGCTGTTCCTTGTAATGTGTGCGCAGTGATCAGTGCCGGGCGACTATGCCGAAAAGCTGAATCAGTGTCCAGTTGTGTACAAAAGCCAGCACGATGACCGATGTTCGCGAAAAGTTTGTGACCAAGGCTCTAGATCTGGTCATTCGCGTTCGCGACACGTTCGGCGAAGTCCGCTGCATTGATCTCGCCAATGACCCGTTGGTCACTTTTTTCCTGGCCATTTTTGCCGAAGAACATCAGCGCCGGTGGGCCGAACAATTGGTAGTGATCGAGCAGGGCACGCTGCTCGGCATTGCTGGCGGTCATGTCGAAGCGCACCAGCCGATAACCCTTGAGCAGGTCCAGCACACGCGGGTTGTTCAGCACTTCATGCTCAAGCACTTTGCAACTGATGCACCAGTCGGCATACCAGTCCAGCAACAGCGGCTGGCCAGCCGCCTTGGCCTCGGCCAGTACGCTGTCGAGCTGGGCTTTGGTGCTGATGGTTTGCCAGTCACCCGCGGCTTGCGGTGCGCCGGTGATGCTGGCGTTGCTCGTGGTTGCAGGGCCCAGAGGGTTGAACGGATCACTGTGACCGCTTAATGCGCCGAACCAGCAGGCCAGCGCATACACCAGCAGAAACAGCCCGAGCAATTGCGCCAAACGTTGGCGTGGGGCTTTGTAGATGAACTCGAGGGTGCCCAGAAACAGGCTCACACCGGCCGCCAGTACACCGATCAACAGTAACGTCAGCGGGCCGGGCAGTACCCGGCTAAGCAAGCCGATCGCCAGACCCAGCAGCAGCACGCCGATGGCGTTTTTCACTGTGACCAGCCACGGCCCGCTTTTCGGCAGCCAGGCCGCGCCGCCAGTGGCCACTAACAATAGGGGGGCGCCCATGCCCAGGCCGAGGGCGAACAGCTTAAAGCCGCCGCCCAGCGCATCGCCGCTGGCGCTGATATACAGCAAGGCCCCGGCCAGCGGGGCCGATACGCACGGCGATACCAGCAGGCTGGAGACCACGCCCAGCACCGCAGCGCCCCACAGCGAACCGCCCTGGGTGCGATTGGCGACGCGGTCCAGGCGGTTGCTGAGGGCCTGCGGCAACTTGAGTTCGAATACCCCAAACATCGCCAGGGCAAAAACCCCGAAGAGCAACGCAAAGGGCACCAGCACCCACACCGATTGCAGGCGGGCCTGCAAATTCAGTTGTGCGCCGAACATCCCCATCAAAGCGCCCAACAGCGCAAAACAGGCCGCCATCGGCAGCACGTAGGCCAGCGACAAACTAAAGCCACGCAGCCCGCCAACCTGGCCGCGCAACACCACGCCCGACAAAATCGGCAGCATGGGCAGCACGCAAGGGGTAAAGGTCAGGCCCAGCCCGGCGAGGAAAAACAGCGCCAGATCGCGCCAGTTCCACGACGTTGCGGGCGCATTCGTGCTTTCAGTGGCCGTTGGCCCCGGTGTGCCCTCAATGCTCAGGCGTTCGGTTTCAGGCGGGTAGCACAACCCCTTGTCGGCGCAGCCCTGGTAGCTGACCACCAGGGTAAACGGGCGTTGATCGTTGGCCGGGCGCGGGATGTCGACATCGAGAATGCCGTGATAGACCTCCACGTCGCCAAAGTACTCATCGTGTTTTTGCTCGCCTGCGGGCAATTGCGGTGTGCCCAGCGCGATGTCAGCCGGCTCGGTTTTGAAGGCAAAGCGATGGCGGTAGAGGTAATACCCTTCGGTCGGCACAAAGCGCAGTTTGATCGTATCGGGGCTGCTGTCGATCAGGTTCAGCTTGAAGGCTTCGCGCACCGGCAAAAAATCGGCACTGTTATTGATCGCCCCCAAGGTTGCGCTGGGGCGCGCGTCCAGCAGGCCCGTGGCCATGACCGGCAGGGTAAACAGCAGGCAGAGAACAAAGAGCAGGCGGCGCATAAGAATCTCGCTGATAAAACGTGCGGGCATGATAACGGAGTGAGCTGGCGAATCGTGAAGGTGGGGGCTTTTTGATCATCAAGATCAAAAGATCGCGAGGCAAGCTCGCTCCTACAGGGGGCGGGGGTGGGGTTTGGCCGGGAGGTCTTTGATGATGAATTTCAAGTCAACGTCATTGCGTTTATAGACCCATGAAAGACGTCGGTCGGTGCCTTTTTCACAGGCTTTATCCATGACGCCAACCAAAATGATAGTAATGCTGATGCCTTCTTCCATGGGTAGTTCGCATTTCACTTGTTCATACTTCAACGCCCCCAACGGCTGATAGGTGAAGTCGCCGGTACTTTTAAAGGCATGTTTTTTTAAATCACCGAGCGCCACGTTAGAAGTCGCCGGCAGTGAAATAAAACGCAGTACAGCGCTCAAGGCTTCAGCCTCAGGCAGTTCATACGAGGTGGCCGCAAGCGGCAGAATCAGGCACGGCCGCATGTTCTGGCGGTCAGGCGCGCAGGGGTAACCGGCAGGATAGTCAATAATGACGGCTATATAGCGCGACTGGTTTTCAATGTGCAGCGTTGCGCTTTCACTGAGCGGCAAATACAGAGCAAACACTAGAAGAATGGTTTGTCTCATGGCGCACCTGTTGATGTCGTACAGGAAACAGCCTGTTTAAGCGCTGCCTAATACAACATCAATTTAATATCACTCCTGACAGCAATAGATACTGTCAGAAGTAACAGGTACACCGTCTTCAGGGTTGATTCATACCCGAAAGGCTTGCACCGCGGTATTAAGTTCGCTCCCAAGTTGCAACAGTTGCTGGCTTTGATTGCGGGCAATACCGATGCGTTGCAAGTTGTCGTCGCCTAATAAATGGATGCGCTCACTGTGATCGCGGATCTCACTCACAGCGCCGCTTTGTTGCGCAGTGACGTCGGCGATACGCACCGCCGTGTCGGAGATGGTGGTAATGGCGCCGACAATTTCATCCAGTGCGCCATCGGCGTCCTGGGCCTGTTGTGCGGTGGCTTTGGCATGCTCCACCTGCGCGCGCATCCCTTCAACCGATTGGCGCGCCGCCAGTTGCAGCCCGGCAATCAGGTTCTGGATTTCGTTGGTCGCGCCTGCGGTGCGTTGTGCCAGGGAGCGGACTTCTTCGGCGACCACGGCAAAGCCACGGCCCATTTCGCCCGCACGGGCGGCTTCAATGGCGGCGTTGAGTGCCAGCAGGTTGGTCTGGTCAGCGATAGAGCGAATCACCGTGAGGACGCCGCCAATGGTCGCTGACTCTTCAGCCAGGCGCTCGACCGTCTGCGCGTTGCCTTGCACTTCGCCTACCAGTGCGTGAAGGCCGGTGAGGCTTTGCCCGATCACTAATTGCCCTTGCGTCACGGCGGCACCGGCACTGCGGCTGGCGTTTGCGGCCTGGCTGGCATCGCCGGCTACTTGGGAAATAGTCGCTTCCAGTTCACCCAGGGCGTCGCGAATTTGCGCGGTGTCACCGGCCTGACGCTCGGCGCCGCCGTGCAAATCGGTGCTCAGTTGCGCCAGGGTCTGGCTGCTGCCCGCGACTTGCTCGGCGTTCAGGCGGATGGTGCCCACCAGGTTCACCAGATAAGCCCGCAGGCGATTCAGTGAAGCCTCGATGTCATGCAGTTCGCGGTTGGTTTTGCCCAATTGAATGTCGCGGCTGAAGTCGCCTTCGGCCCAGGTCGAGAGCATTGGCGCCAGATAGGTCAGCACCCGCGCCAGCTTGCGTTGCAGGGTGTCGATCAACAGCGCAATCAGCAGGATCAGGCCAATCATCAGGCCTTGCATGAGCCGTACTTCGTCTTGAATCTGCCCGTGCTGGGCGCGGACCACCGGCTCCAGCTCGGCAATGGCGTGTTGCACCGCGTCCAGCTTGCGGTGCGTGGTGGTACTCAGTTGGGTGCGTTGTTCGATCTGCGTCTGGGTGCGTTTAAGCTCGGCCGGGTAGCGGCTCAGCAGGTTGTTCAGCTCCCGCTTGAGGTTGACCCCGGCATCTTCGGTCTGGGTGCTCTGATTGGCTTCGAGGCCCATCATTGCGGCGAAGTCGTCATTGCCCGAAGTGCTTTTGCTGCTGACGCCGAGCAGGGGCAGGGCGTCGATTTGCTGTGCCTGGGCCTGGATGCTGGCCAGTTCGCGCTCTACGTCACCGGCCAATTCACTGCGCCCGCTGCTGACCAGTTTGTCGCGGTTCAATGACAGCTTGGCCAGGTGCAGCGAGGCGGTCATCAGCGGCGCTAAATAATGCGGGGCTTCAGGGGTGTTGGCTTCGCTGGCGTATTGGCTGAGTTGTTCGAGGTTGGCGGCCAGTTCGCGCTCGGCTTGCAGCAACAAGGCTTGTGGGTCGCCGGCCAGTTTGCCCGCTGCCAGCAGTTCGGTATTACTGAAGCTATTCAGGTTCTCAAGGCTGGGTCGCACGGTCTCGGCCAGCGCCGGTGGCAGCGGGGCAAGCTGGCTTTGGAGTGTCTCCAGGGCGCTGTTGGCTTCGCTCAGGCGCACCGCATCGCCGCTGGCCAGGTAGTCTTCAATGTTGCGGGCGACCTGGTTTTGAAAGTGCTGCGACAGGCTCAAGTAGCGCTCCATCAACAGGTACGGGCGCTCCAGCGCCTGTTGCGACCACCATAAAGTAGCGCCCAGCGCGAGGCACACGGCGACCAGCAACAGGGTGTTGAGGTTGGTTAGCAGCTTCAGACGCATAAGAGATTCTGCCTACTACGCAGTGAGAAGCGGCTGAAGTTATTGCATTTAAGTTACAGCGATATGACGAGCCGGCCTGGCTCGGCATAAATAGTGGCGATTAGCCTTTATCGAGTGAAGCGTTGCACCTGATTGCGGCCATTGTTCTTTGCGAAGTACAGCGCTTCATCGGCCTGTGACGCCATTTTCAGGCTGTCGGACTCGCCGTGCAGCTGCACCACGCCTGCACTGAATGAGCACCACAGATCGTTTGGCTGGGCCGGGTAGTGGATTTCGCTAAAACGCTGGCGAATCATGTTGAGCACGTTGTAGGCCGACTCTTGATCGGTGTCGGGCATGACAATCGCAAACTCTTCACCGCCATAGCGGCCAATAAAGTCGGTCTTGCGCAGGCGCTGCTTGAGGTACAGGGCGAGGCTCTTGATCACGCGGTCGCCCATGGGGTGGCCGTAGCAGTCATTGACCCGTTTGAAGTGGTCAAGGTCGAGCATCGCAAAGCTCAAAGGGCGATTTTCACGGCGGGCGCGGAAGGTGCAGTCTTCGAGCAGTTGCAGGATGTGCGTGTGGTTAAACAGCCCGGTCAGGCTGTCGCGGACCATGCGCGCTTTTAAATGCCGGGCCCGGGCGGCGCGATTGCGCACGGTGGTGATGAGGTGGCGTGGCTGGATGGGCTTGGTCAAAAAATCATCACCGCCCTCGCTCATGGCGTCGAGCTGTTTGTCCATGTCGTCTTCGGCCGACAGGTAAATGATCGGCACGCTGACGTAGCGATCATTGTGGCGAATGACTTTGGCCAGCTCGGTGCCGGTGCAGGTCGGCATGTACATGTCGAGGATGATCAGGTCGGGCTGAAAGTCCGCCAGCTCGGCCATGGTTTGAATCGGCTCGGTCAGCGTGCGGGTGATGATCCCGGCGCTGTTGAGCAGGCGTTCGGTGTGCAACGCCTGCGCCCGCGAGTCGTCGATGATCAGCACTTTATACGGTTCGTACTGCGCCACGCAGGTCAGCACCTCGATCTTCTCCATCAGGCTGGAGACTTCGAGGGTGCCGGTCAAAAACGCTTGCCCCCCGGCGCGCACGGCGGCCAGGCGGGTAGGGGTGTCGGTTTCATGCTGGCTGAAAAACAACAGCGGCAGCTTTTGCTCAAGTCCGACCTGGACCTCTTCAGCCAACGCCAGGCCCTGGTTGGGGCCAGCGAAATCGACCTCTATTACGATGGCCGCCGGGTGGCGCTCGATCATGGCCTGACGAAAGGCGCCAGGGCTGTCAAAGGCCACGGCACTGAGTTCAAAAAACTCCAGTTGCGTGCTAAGGCGCTGAGCGCGTTCATGGTCTTGCAGAAGGATGTAGATCGGTTTGCGCAGCGGCGGCAGGGCGGTGTGCCCGAGTTGATCGCCGTGGCGCAGGCCGGTGCGTGACAAGCGTTGCATCAGCCGGTTGAGTTCGGTGATCAACGGGCTGCTCAGTCGGCCGCGATTGTCGGCCACCTGTTGCAGCACCGCGTCGGTGGCCTGTGACAGTTCGCTGTGCTCGGGTTGGTCGAAACGCTCGGCAAAGCGTAGCAGGCGCAGATTGGCTTCGCTGAATTCAGCGAGGCCTGCGGGTGACCATTCCTGAGTCTGCATGCGCTGCCAAATTTCAAGAATCTGACGGGCCTGGTGCGTAACGCGCTGGGCGAAGTGGTGCTTCAGGCGTTCGTGGCTGAGGTCTTCGTGCTCGGTCATATCCTGGCTGCTGGGTAAGGGGCATGCTGGGGTCGAGTGATGGCTCTATGCTAGCACCTAGTGTTGGCTTGATCCGGTCTTACCTTGAAATTAACTCGCCCACACCGATATTAGCCATTGGCCGCCCTTGCGTAGGCGTGGCTGCACGCATGTTTTATAGTGCCGGGCCGATCTGGCCTTGCGGTTTCGGCACTTAGCCTAGCCGTGATTAAAAATCGTGCAACAAGGCACGATGAGGTAGGGTTGTGGTCGAACTGTTGAATCAAGCATCTGAAAGGACATAGCCATGCTGGACTGGAAAAAACGAGAGGGCGACAGCGCCCGCGAGTCGGTCAAGGATACCCAAGCAAAGCCGCGTGGCTATTTCAAAAGCATTCTGCTGAGCCGCTCGATTGCCATGCTGGTCGGCATTTATGTGGTGGTGTGCCTGGGCCTTGGCTGGTACTGGAGCCGCGAACCAGACCTGTTCCCGGTGCAGCAAAATGCACAGCTGGCGGCTGAAAAAAGCGGCCAGAAAATGGTTCCGGGCTTCACCACCGTAGAAACCCTGAAAACCGTAGCCGGGACCTTGCTCAATAAACCCGGCGGCTACTTGTCCAACGACCGCTTCCCGCCGGGTGTCTTGCTGGACAACATTCCGAGCTGGGAATACGGCGTGCTGGTGCAGGTGCGTGACCTGACCCGTGCCCTGCGTAAAGACTTCGCCCGTTCGCAATCGCAGTCGGCCGAAGACGCGGATCTGGCCAAGGCCGAGCCTCGTTTCAACTTTGACAACAAGAGCTGGATGCTGCCGTCCAGTGAGTCGGAGTACCAGGAAGGCATCAACTCCCTGAGCCGTTATCAAGCGCGCTTGTCTGACCCGGATCAGAAAAACGCCTTGTTCTACGCCCGTGCTGACAACCTCAACAACTGGTTGGGTGATGTGGGGACGCGTCTGGGTTCGCTGTCGCAGCGCCTGTCGGCCAGTGTTGGTCGGGTCAAACTGAACACCACGCTGAAAACCGAAAGCCTGCTGCCGGGCCAGGTGCCTGTGGTGGACGAAGAAATCGTTGAAACCCCATGGATGCAAATCGACAACGTGTTCTACGAAGCCCGTGGTCAGGCCTGGGCCTTGTCCCACCTGCTGCGCGCGATCGAAGTCGATTTTGCTGATGTACTGGCTAAAAAGAACGCCACGGTCAGCGTGCGCCAGATCATTCGTGAGCTGGAGGCCGCCCAAGAGCCGGTCTGGAGCCCGATGATTCTCAATGGCAGCGGCTTCGGCATTCTGGCTAACCACTCGCTGGTCATGGCCAACTACATTTCGCGGGCGAACGCGGCGGTCATGGACCTTCGTCAATTGCTGTCGCAGGGCTAAGGGATGGCGATCTCCACTTTAGAGGCCGCGCACCGTGCGGCCTCTGATGTCGAACAGGTGGTCTGGGTGGACCGCGACGACCGCGTGCTGGGCGCTTTGCCGCGGCATGAATTGCGCGAGCGCAACCTCATTGGGCGTGGCACGTTCATCCTGTTGTTCAATTCGGCCGGCGAGCTGTGCGTACACCAGCGCACTCTCAGCAAGGCGCTGTATCCGGGGTTTTGGGATGTGGCGGCGGGCGGTATGGTCGGCGCGAATGAAACCTACGAAGAATCGGCCGCCCGTGAACTGGCCGAAGAACTGGGCGTGAGCGGTATCGAGCTGAAGGCCCACGAACGCTTCTACTTTGAGGCCCCGCAAAACCACCTGTGGTGCGGGGTGTTTTCCGGGGTTTGGGACGGCCCTTTGCAGGTGCAGCCCGAAGAAGTCCAGCAAGCGCTGTTCATGCCGGTGGCCGAGGCTTTGCGCCTCAGTGAACAGCAGCCCTTTTGCCCGGATTCGCTGGATGCGCTAAGGCGTTATCTGGCGCAACCGCCTTCTTTGTAGTCGCTGCCGAAGGCTGCGATTGGCTGCGCAGCGGCCCGCTTCTCATGATCGCGCGATAAGGTGCTTCGGCTCTTATCGCAGCCTTCGGCAGCGACTACAGGGGGAGTGTCAATTTTTACGCCAATTGGCTATTGGGCCTCGGCGATTTTGTCGTTACACTGCGCGACCTTTTCAGGCTCAGGTGCTTTTGCGCTTGAGTTGCGCTGCCCCTGCCAGAGTGGGGCTTCGCGGTCGGTACACCTTGGCGCAAGCGCGTCATGCACCGACCAATTTTTTGTCCTCCATATGAGGATTGCCGGTGGCCAAAAAAGCCGCATCCTTCGCCGCCCTGGGTGGCCTGGTATTTTCCACCGACGCAGGTCGTCACTGTCCAGACTGTCGTCAGCCAGTAGACGCCTGTACCTGCAAACAAACCCTGATCCCTGCCGGTGATGGCATTGCCCGCGTGCGCCGCGAAAGCAAAGGCCGCGGCGGCAAGACGGTGACGACCATCACGGGCGTACCGTTAGCCGAAGACGCACTTAAGGAACTGGCCACCACGTTGAAAAAACGCTGTGGCACAGGCGGTGCGTTGAAAGACGGCATCATCGAGATCCAGGGCGACCACGTTGAGCTGTTGCTGGCCGAACTGCTCAAGCACGGTTTCAAAGCCAAGAAGTCCGGCGGCTAGCAGCCTCTGTCAAAACCACCGCGTCGTTGTCTTGCTGCCTGAATAAGGCCCGGCAAGGGCGGCTGCCATGGTTTTCACAGAGCCTGTTATTGCGGGTTTCTAAACTCGGCGCTGTTGTCAGGGTCTACCCTGAGCAGACTAATCGTCATTTTTACTCATTAGACTGCGCCGACCTGGTCACAGGTTTGGCTACTTGACTTATATATAGGGGACTTCGATGTCCGTACGACGCACACGCAAAGACGATGGCAGCCAATGGACAGTTGCGGACAGCCGCAGTGTTTACGGGATTCGCCATTGGGGGGCCGGGTATTTCGCGATCAATGAAGCCGGTCGCGTAGAAGTCCGTCCGAACGGCCCGAACAGCTCGCCCATCGATCTGTACGAGCAAGTCGACGAACTGCGCCAAAGTGGCTTGTCCTTGCCATTGCTGGTGCGTTTTCCAGATATTTTGCAGGACCGTGTACGCCAGTTGACCGGTGCTTTTGATGCCAACATCGAGCGCCTGGAATACCAGAGCCAGTACACCGCGTTGTACCCGATCAAGGTGAACCAGCAAGAAGCTGTGATCGAGAACATCATCGCCACCCAAAACGTTTCGATTGGCCTTGAAGCCGGCTCCAAGCCAGAGCTGCTGGCCGTGCTGGCGCTGGCCCCGAAAGGCGGCACCATCGTCTGCAACGGTTACAAAGACCGTGAGTTCATTCGCCTGGCTTTGATGGGCCAGAAGCTCGGCCACAACGTGTTCATCGTGATCGAGAAAGAGTCCGAAGTGGACCTGGTGATCGAAGAGGCGGCTTCGCTCAAGGTCAAGCCACAGGTCGGCTTGCGCGTGCGCCTGTCGTCGCTGGCGTCGAGCAAATGGGCTGACACCGGTGGTGAAAAATCCAAATTCGGTTTGTCGGCTGCGCAGTTGCTGTCGGTGGTTGAGCGGTTCCGTGGCGCCGGTCTGGACCAAGGCATTCGCCTGCTGCACTTCCACATGGGTTCGCAGATCGCCAACCTGGCCGACTACCAGCACGGCTTCAAAGAAGCGATCCGTTACTACGGCGAACTGCGCAACCTCGGCCTGCCGGTTGACCACATCGACGTGGGCGGCGGTCTGGGCGTTGACTACGACGGCACGCACTCGCGTAACGCCAGCTCGATCAACTACGACATGGACGACTACGCCGGTGTTGTGGTCGGCATGCTCAAAGAGTTCTGCGACGCACAAGGCCTGCCGCACCCGCACATCTTCTCTGAAAGCGGCCGCTCGCTGACGGCGCACCACGCCATGCTGGTGGTGCAAGTGACCGACGTCGAGAAGCACAACGACGACGTGCCAGAGATCGAAAACAAAGAAAGCCTGCCCGAGACCGTGCAGTGGCTGGTGGACCTGCTGGGCCCGACCGACATTGAAATGGTCACCGAAACCTACTGGCGCGCCACGCACTACATGAGCGACGTGGCCACCCAGTACGCTGACGGCAAAATCACCCTGTCGGAAAAAGCCCTGGCCGAGCAGTGCTACTTCGCTGTGTGCCGTCGCTTGCACAACTCGTTGAAAGCGCGTCAGCGTTCGCATCGCCAAGTGCTGGACGAACTCAACGACAAGCTGGCCGACAAGTACATCTGCAACTTCTCGGTATTCCAGAGCCTGCCGGACACCTGGGCGATTGGCCAGGTCCTGCCGATTCTGCCGCTGCATCGCCTGGACGAAGAACCGCTGCGCCGCGCCGTGCTGCAAGACCTGACCTGCGACTCCGACGGCAAGATCAAGCAATACGTCGACGAGCAGAGCATCGAAACCAGCCTGCCGGTACACGCGCTTAACGAAGGCGAAGACTACCTGCTGGGTATCTTCCTGGTGGGGGCTTACCAGGAAATCCTCGGTGACATGCACAACCTGTTCGGTGACACCGACTCGGTGAACATCTACCAGAAGGCCGATGGCAGCGTATACCACGCCGGTATCGAGACCCACGACACCATCGAAGACATGCTGCGCTACGTGCACTTGTCGCCCGAGGAGTTGATGACTCACTACCGCGACAAAGTGGCCAGTGCCAAGATCAGCGTCAAAGAGCGCACCCAGTTCCTCGACGCCTTGCGTCTGGGCCTGACGCGTTCGTCTTACTTGTCTTCGTAAGACTCAGCTGACCCGTAGGAGCGAGCTCGTCTCGCGATCTTTTGACCCTTTAAAAGATCGCGAGGCAAGCTCGCTCCTACAGGGATATCACGGGGTAAACCAGCGGATTCGCGTGGCGTATAGCCCCAATATCGCGCTGCGCAGCACCATAAACAGCAAGAAACTTATCCACAGCCCGTGATTGCCATCGCCCTGCAAGGCCCAGGCAACGGGGAAGGCAATGGCCACGCTCAACAGCATCGCATTGCGCATTTCCCGCGCGCGGGTCGCGCCGATAAACAACCCGTCCAGCAAATAACTCCACACCGCAATCAATGGCAACACGGCCAGGTACGGCAAGTACTGGAAGGCGGTTTCGCGCACGCTGGCAATGTCGGTTTGCATCTCGACAAACCAGTGCCCGCCCAGCAAAAACAGCAGCGCAAATAGCGCACTGGCGAATAACGACCAACCACAGGCAACCACCATCGAGCGGCGTAACGCCGTGCGATCACGGGCGCCGATGGCATGCCCGCACAAGGCTTCGACCGCGTGGGCCAGACCGTCCAGCGCGTGGGCCGTCAACAGCAAACCATTGAGCAGCAGCGCATTGGCCGCCACGGTGGCGTCACCCAAGCGGGCGCCTTGCACGGTGATGGCGAAAAACACCGATTGCAGCAGCAAACTGCGGATAAAAATATCGCGGTTAACCCCTAACAGTGGTTTCCAGTTTTGCCAGACGCGCAGCGCGGCCCATGCCATCTTGCCCGGATACGCCCGCAGTGCGCCGCGTGTCAGCCACAGGCCGAGCAGGGCGCCGCTCCATTCGGCAATCACCGAAGCCCGCGCTGAACCGACCACGCCCCAGTCCAGGCCGAGAACAAACCACAGGTTGAGGGCGATGTTCATCAGGTTGGTGGTGAGCAAAATCGCCAGCGGCGCCCGGGCGTTTTGCGCCCCCAAAAACCAGCCCACCAGCGCATAACTGGCCAAGGAGGCGGGCAGGCCAAACAGGCGGTTGTGAAAGAACGCCAGGGTCATGTCATGCAGCTCGGGCGAAGGCTGCATCACGCTCAACGCCACGCGGCTGAACGGGAGTGCAATGGCGGCCAGAAACAGCGAAAGCCCCAGCCCCAGCAGCAACCCTTGCACAAGGATTTGCCGCAGCGCGGTGCCATCCCCGCGCCCGGCCGCTTGTGCGGCAAAGCCCGTGGTGCCCATGCGCAGAAAGCCCATCATCCAGGCCAGATAGATATACAGGCTGGCGCCCACCGCCACCGCGCCCAATTGATGCGCGTGGGGTAAATGGCCGATCACCGTGCTGTCGACCAACGCCACCAGCGGCACAGAAATATTCGACAAAATCATCGGCGTAGCCAGCGCCCACACCCGGCGATGGGTCGGGCGGTCGCGCCAGTCGGCTAACAGAAAA
This sequence comes from Pseudomonas sp. FSL R10-1350, assembly GCF_009600525.1. Taxonomy (NCBI): domain Bacteria; kingdom Pseudomonadati; phylum Pseudomonadota; class Gammaproteobacteria; order Pseudomonadales; family Pseudomonadaceae; genus Pseudomonas; species Pseudomonas sp. FSL R10-1350. The sequence goes on along the minus strand of NZ_WIVR01000049.1, from coordinate 7,322 downwards.
GACATGCAGGCTCCTTTGAGGACCGGCATTGTAGAGCGAATGTTTACCCAGGGCGGGTTTTGATTCACACCCTGTGGGAGCCGGGCTTGCCCGCGATTGGGGCGACGAGGGGCGTCAGGCAGATCGAGTTGTTGGCATCGCGAGCAAGCCCGCTCCCACAGAGTGGGCGTCGCGAACCAATTTCGTATTCCCCGGTCAATCTGACCAGCGCGTCTGCCGTTCGCGTCACGCTGTTATATAGTCGCCCCTTCACTGCCACGACAATGAGTACACCATGCTTAACAAAGGACTGTTTCTGGCTTGCGCGTTGGCGCTGCTCAGTGCTTGCGATTCTTCTTCATCCGGCAAGCCCGAGACGCCAAAACCTGCCGCCGTCACGCAGGCCGCCAAGCCGGTGCAAGACCCCAAGGTGCTGGCCGAGCGCTTTGCCGGGCGTGAGTTAAACGTGGTGGATGTCTCTGAAGTGCAGCTGGACGGTGCCAGCACGCTGTCGGTGAGTTTCTCGGTGCCGCTGGACCCCAAGCAAAACTTCGCAGAAAAACTGCACCTGGTCGATGCCAAGACTGGCAAGGTCGATGGCGCCTGGGAGCTGTCGGATAACCTGATGGAAGTGCACCTGCGCCATCTTGATCCGCAGCGCAAATTGATCCTCACCGTCGACCCCGGCCTGCGTGCCGTCAACGAGGCGACGCTGGCCGCCGAGTACATCAGCCGTCTGGAAACCCGTGACCTGCAACCCACCGTCGGCTTTGCCAGCCGCGGTAACTTGCTGCCGACCCGTCTGGCCGAAGGGTTGCCGGTGATCGCGCTGAATGTCGACAAGGTCGACGTTGAGTTCTTCCGCGTCAAACCCGAATCTCTGCCAGCCTTTCTCAGCCAATGGGGCCGCAACAGCAGCCTGCAAAGCTATGAAGCCAAAGACCTGTTGAGCATGGCCGATCTGGTCTACGGCGGGCGCTTTGACCTGAACCCGGCTCGCAACACTCGCGAAACTTTGATTCTGCCCACTTCGGGGATCAAGCCGTTGCAGCAGCCGGGCGTGTACCTGGCGGTGATGACCGCATCCGGCAGCTACAACTATTCGACTCCGGCCACTTTGTTCACCCTCAGTGACATCGGCCTTTCCGTGCACCGTTATCAGAAGCGTCTGGATGTGTTCACTCAGGCGCTGGAGGGCGGCAGTGCCTTGGCTAATGTGGATCTGGAGTTGCTCGACGGCAAAGGCAAAATGCTCGCCCAAGGCAAAACCGATAAACAAGGCCACGCCGAGCTGGCCTTGCCGCCCAAGGCCGAAGTGTTGCTGGCGCGTCAGGGCGATCAGACCAGCTTGCTGCGCTTGAATACGGCGGCGCTGGATTTGGCCGAGTTCGACATCGCTGGCCCGCAGGCGCACCCGCTGCAATTTTTTGTGTTTGGCCCGCGTGACCTGTACCGCCCCGGCGAAACCGTGCTGCTCAATGCTTTGCTGCGTGATCGCGACGGCAAGCCGGTCAAGCCGCAACCGGTCAGCGTAGAAGTGCGTCGCCCGGACGAGCAAGTCAGCCGCAAGTTCGTCTGGGAGCCAGATGCCTCGGGCTTTTACCAGTATTCGCTGGCACTGGCAGGCGAGGCGCCGACCGGGCGCTGGCAGTTGGTGTTCGACCTGGGCGACGGCAAGCCGCAGTTGTATGAATTTTCGGTCGAAGACTTCTTGCCGGAGCGCATGGCGCTGGAGCTCAAAGGCAGTGACACGCCGCTACGTCCTGAGCAAAACCCTGAGATTCAGGTCACGGGGCGTTACCTGTATGGCGCCCCTGCAGCGGGCAACCGTTTGAGCGGCCAAGTGTACGTGCGGCCCCTGCGCGAGGCAGTCAGCGCACTGCCGGGTTATCAATTCGGTTCTGTCACTGAGAACGAGTTGACCCAGGACCTGGAGCTGGACGAAAGCGTGCTCAACGCTGATGGTAAAGAAACCCTCACCATTGATAGCCAGTGGAGCGAAGCCAAGTCGCCGCTGCAGGTGATTGTGCAGGCCAGCTTGCAAGAGTCCGGTGGTCGCCCGATCACCCGGCGGCTGGTGCAGCCGGTCTGGCCAGCGGAGCGCTTGCCGGGGCTTCGCGGGTTGTTTGACGGGACTGAAACCGATGGCGATGGCCCGGCCGAATTCGAGCTGTTGGTCGCGGACACTCAGGGCAACAAGCTGGCGGCTGAAAACCTCAAGGTGCGCTTGGTGCGCGAACGCCGTGACTACTACTGGAACTACTCGGACAGCGACGGCTGGAGCTATCACTACAACGAGAAGTTTCTGAACCTCAACGAAGAAATGGTCAGCGTGAAGGCCGGAGAAACCGCCAAGGTCAGCTTCCCGGTGGAGTGGGGCCCGTACCGTGTCGAGGTCGAAGACCCGCAAACCGGGTTGGTCAGCAGCGTGCGTTTCTGGGCCGGTTATCGTGCCCAGGACAACGCCGAAGGCGGCGCCGTACGCCCGGATCAGGTCAAGCTGGCGCTGGACAAGGCCGCGTACAGCGATGGTGATACCGCTAAAGTCACGGTCACGCCGCCCGCTGCGGGCAAAGGTTATCTGCTGGTCGAAGGCAGTGATGGGCCGTTGTGGTGGGAAGAAATTGAAGTCCCGGCTGAAGGCAAAACCTTCGACATCAAACTCGACCCGACGTGGGCGCGCCACGATTTGTATGTTAGTGCGCTGGTGATTCGCCCCGGTGAGCGTAAAACCAATATCACCCCAAAACGTGCCGTGGGTGTGTTGCACCTGCCGCTTGACCGGACCCAGCGCAAGTTGGCGCTGACCCTCGAAGCGCCTGAAAAAATGCGTCCCAAACAACCGCTGACGGTGAAGATTCAGGCTAAAAACGCTGACGGCAGCATTCCGCAAAAAGCCCATGTCTTGCTGGCTGCGGTGGACGTCGGGGTGCTGAACATTACCGATTACCCGACCCCGGATCCGTACGCCAGCCTGTTTGGGCGAAAGGCTTATGGCGCCGACCAACTGGATATTTACGGGCAATTGATCGAAGCCGGGCAGGGCCGTCTGGCCAGCCTCGCATTCGGCGGTGACGCGGCCCTGGCCAAAGGCGGTAAACGCCCGGCCACCAGCGTGAACATCGTCGCGCTGCAAAGTGCACCGGTCACTCTGAATGCGCAGGGCGAAGGCGAAGTCAGCGTTAATATCCCGGACTTCAACGGCGAACTGCGCTTGATGGCGCAAGCCTGGACCGATGATCGCTACGGCATGGCCCAGGCCAAAACCGTGGTCGCTGCGCCCTTGGTGGCCGAGTTGGCCGCACCGCGCTTTTTGGCCGGAGGGGACGAGACCCGCTTGGCGCTGGACCTGTCCAACCTGACCGACAAACCGCAAAAACTGACCGTCACCCTCAACGCTGACGGCCAACTCAACCTGCTCGGTGACGCCACGCAAAACGTCACGCTGAGCCCCGGCCAGCGCAGCACGTTGCAGATCCCGGTCAAGGCGCTGGGCGGTTTTGGTACGGGCGTGGTCAAGGTCACCGTGAGTGGCTTGGACCTGCCGGGTGAAACCCAGGCGCCGTTCAGCCGCGAATGGACGTTGGGCGTGCGCCCGGCGTACCCGGCGTTGCTCAAGCATTATCGGGCGGTGCTCACGGACCAACCGTGGAGCCTGCCAGAAGGCGAGTTGCAGGCCTTTGAACCGGCCGGGCGCGAAGCCTTGCTGAGCCTGTCGAGCCGCCCGCCGTTGAACCTGGGCGAACAGATTCGTGCGCTCAAGGCGTACCCGTATGGCTGCTCCGAGCAAACCACCAGCGGCTTGTACCCGGCGCTGTACGCTGACGCGGCGTTGCTCAAACGCCTGGGCCTGGAAGGTGAGCCGGACGCCGAGCGCACCCGCAAAATTGAACTGGGGATCGAGCGCCTGCTGGGCATGCAACGCTACAACGGTAGCTTTGGCCTGTGGGGTGCCGACGGGCAGGAAGAGTATTGGTTGACCGCTTACATCACCGACTTCCTGTTGCGCGCCCGTGATCAGGGTTACGCCGTACCGGCCGGTGCGTTGAAAAAGGCCAACGAGCGGCTGCTGCGGTATGTGCAAGAGCGCAACCTGATCGAAGCCGACTACAGCGACAACCTCGACCACACCCGCTTTGCTGTGCAGGCCTATGCGGCGCTGGTTCTGGCCCGCAGCCAGCAGGCGCCGCTGGGCGCATTGCGCAGCATCTTTGAGCGCCGCAGCGATGCGCGTTCAGGCTTGCCGCTGGTGCAACTGTCGATTGCCTTGCAGAAAATGGGCGATCAGCCGCGTGCCGATCAGGCGTTGCTGGCCGGGTTGGCGGCCAAGCGCCAAGGCAACCAATGGCTGGGCGATTACGGCAGCCCGCTGCGCGATCAGGCGCTGATCGTGGCACTGCTTGAAGAGAACAACCTGATGAGCGGCCAGCGTGAGCAGCGCCTGTTTGAGTTGTCAGATTTGTTGGCGGCCAGCCGCTGGTTGTCGACCCAGGAGCGTAACTCGCTGTTCCTGGCCGGGCGTGACCTGTTGAGCCAGCCAGAAGCCAAGTGGTCGGCGCAGCTCACCAGCGGCGAGCAAACCCGCGAGCTGAATAACCAGCAGTCGGGCCTCAAACTCGATGGGCCATTGCTGACGCAGCCGCTGACGTTGCGCAACGAAGGCAGCGACGCGGTGTATCAACAGCTGACGATTTCGGGTTATCCACAGCAGGCCCCGGCGGCAGGTGGCGAGAACATGAGCATTCGCCGCGATTACCTGGGCATGAATGGCGAGCCGCTGAACATCAAGGCCCTGAAAAGCGGCGATCTGGTGTTGGTGCACGTGGCGGTCACGGCCAAGCAGGCGGTGCCGGATGCGTTGGTCGTCGATTTGCTGCCTGCGGGGCTTGAACTGGAAAACCAGAACTTGGGGCAGAGTGCGGCCAGCCTTGAAAATGTCAGCACCGAGGTCAAGCAATGGCGCGACGCGATGCAATACGCCAGCGTGCAGCATCAGGAATACCGCGATGACCGTTACGTCGCGGCGGTCAAACTGGACGGCTATGGCACCACGCACCTGCTGTATCTGGCGCGTGCCGTGACGCCGGGCACCTATCGCGTACCGCCGCCGCAAGTGGAGTCGATGTACCGGCCAAACTGGCAGGCCGTAGGCGAAACCCCCGGCGACATGGTGATCAAGGCCCGCTAATCCCACCCTCTGTAGGAGCGAGCTTGCCTCGCGATCTTTTGATGTTTAAAAGACCGCGAGGCCACGGCGTCAGTTAATAATCCAGCTCAACACCCACAGCCCCAACAGCAGCCAGATCACGCCGCCGATGATGGAGGCGCGCATAAAGGCGCGCACGGCGTTGTACAAAAACAGCAGCCCGAGCACCAGCACAGCAATGCTGACGATAGAGGTGTCCATGCCCAAGGCGCGGGCCATACCGTCGATAAAGTTGCTGCCCGCTTGAGTGATCATGGTGAACAGGCCGCTCAAGCTTTCAACGATCCAGCGAACGACAGTGCCCAACCACAGGCCCAGATTTCCAATAAAGCTTTCGACGTGCATGGGGATGTCCCGATCAATAAGATGGCCACTGTGCCAGAGATACCCCTTAGGCAACCAGACCAGGTGCAAAGTTGCGTAATGAGTAATGCTTAAAAAGATCGTGCTGTGGAGCACCTGCGGCCTGTTGCTGGCAGTCGCATTGCTGTGGCTGGCCGACCGGCTGTGGCCCTTGCCGTTACCCAAGGATGACTTGGCCCGTGTGGTATTGGCCGAAGACGGCACGCCGCTGTGGCGCTTTGCCGATGCCAATGGCGTATGGCGTTACACCGTGCAAACGGACGAGGTGTCGCCGTATTACCTTGAGGCGTTGCTGACCTACGAAGACCGCTGGTTTTATCAGCATCCGGGGGTTAATCCGCTGGCCTTGGGCCGGGCGGCCTGGCAAAACCTCAGTGGCGGACGAGTGCTGTCGGGGGGCAGTACCTTGTCGATGCAGGTCGCCCGTTTGCTCGATCCCCATGAACGTACGTTGCCCGGCAAGTTGCGCCAGTTGTGGCGTACGGCGCAACTGGAGTGGCATCTGTCCAAGTCCGAGATCTTGAACCTGTACCTCAATCGCGCGCCGTTTGGCGGGACGTTACAGGGGGTGGCGGCGGCCAGTTGGGCGTATCTGGGCAAGTCGCCGCAGCAACTCACGCGCTCCGAAGCTGCGCTACTGGCCGTGTTGCCGCAAGCGCCGAGCCGCCTGCGGCCTGACCGTCATCCCGAGCGGGCGCAAGTGGCACGGGACAAGGTGTTGCGGCGTCTGGCCGAGTATCAGGTCTGACCGCAAGGGGCTGTGGATGAGGCGCTGGAAGAACCGCTGTTGCTCGCCCCGCGACTGGAGCCGAGCCTGGCACCGTTGCTGGCGCGGCGCTTGAATCGCCCGCACAGCCCGCCGCTGATCCGCACCACCCTGGACGCCAACCTGCAACGCCGTCTCGAAGACTTGCTGCTGGGCTGGCGTGCGCGGCTGCCCGAGCACACCTCGGCGGCGATCCTGGTGGTTGAAACAGACAACATGGCCGTGCGCGCGTACCTCGGCTCTGTAGACATCAACGATGCGCGGCGCTTTGGCCATGTCGACATGATCAGCGCCTTGCGTTCACCGGGCTCGACCCTCAAGCCGTTTTTGTATGGCATGGCGATGGATGCCGGGCTGATTCATTCCGAGTCGCTGCTGCAAGACGTGCCGCGGCGTTACGGCGATTACCGCCCGGGCAATTTCTCGATGGGCTTTAGCGGGCCGGTGTCGGCCAGTTCGGCGTTGGCGTTGTCGCTTAACTTGCCAGCGGTGCAACTGCTTGAAGCCTACGGGCCGAAACGTTTTGCGGCCGGCCTGCGCAACGGCGGCGTGCCGTTGAGTTTGCCTGCGCTGGCAGAGCCTAATCTGGCGTTGATTCTGGGCGGCGCCGGCAGCCGTCTGGAAGATTTGGTCAGCGGTTACAGCGCGCTGGCGCGGGGGGGTAAAAGCGCCAACCTGCGCCTGCAACCGCAGGATGAACTGGTCGAGCGGCGCATGCTGTCGCCGGGTTCGGCGTGGATTATTCGACGCATCTTGAGCGGCCAGGCACGGCCGGACCGTGACCCGACCGCCGAGTTGGTGCAGCGCCCCAGCCTGGCGTGGAAGACCGGCACCAGTTATGGCTTTCGCGATGCGCTGGCCATTGGTGTAGGGCCGCGCTATTTGATCGGAGTGTGGATCGGTCGCCCGGACGGTACGCCGGTGCCGGGGCAGTTTGGTCTGGCCTCGGCACCGGCGTACCGTCCGGGCGACCGATCCACACTCCGATCAAATAGCGCGGCCCTACAC
>NZ_WIVR01000048.1:0-39575 GCF_009600525.1 Pseudomonas sp. FSL R10-1350 | reverse complement strand
CCACTAGCGGCCAATACATCGCCCATGCCAGCAACTTTGCCTATAAAAACGCGCAAAGCCAGGCCGCGGCGTTTCCCCAAGACCTCAAAAGCGGTACCGGGAATCTGGAGTTGCTTCAGCAGTATGCCAATGGGTTGGCGTTCAAGGGGGGCCAATACCAGGTAGAAGATGCTCTGGGGCAGGTGTTCAAAGGTGTGCTGGATGCCCATGGATTTGCAGCCGTCGCGGGGTTGGCGCCCGGCCCGGCCAACGTCCAGCTCAACAAGGATCCGGTTGATGTCTGGACCGATCCGGGTTTCCCCGGGCCCCATGAACAAATCGAAACCACCACCGCTGAGACCACCCGCACCCACCTGCCGGTTCAGGCCAGAGCGGTGCTTGAGACAGTACTCAACACCCCACCGTCTAAAAACGCGCTGAAGGCAGCGGCCCTCAGCAAAATGCCCTCGTCGGTCAAAACCCTCGCGGGCAGCATCGATGCTTCCGGACAGCGGCCCGGCAACCCGGAGAAATCATCATGAATTCTCCTGCCACTCGCCCACGGCAATCGGCCAACAGCCCAATCAATACGGTCACCAAAGACGATATAGAGGCAAGCAAGGAAAAGCTCGACCAATGGCTGCGCAAGCTCACTAACGATACGGTCAGCTGGAACATGGTGCACGCCGCTGGCTCGGTAATTCCCGGGGTCGGTACAGTCTTTGCGGGGATTGATGCCATTGGCGATCTGCTCACGCTGATCGAAGGTGATCGCGAGGATTTCTTCACCTGGGTGAGCCTGGGTATCAATGTCGTCGGGTTGGTCTCGTTCCCCGGCGTCGGTCCTGCCCGGCTGGCGGTGCGCACCACGCTGTCCACGGTGCGCAAGAACGGTTTGGCGGTGATCTCAGCAGCCATGCTTACCGCCCTCGAAGAGAATCTCAACGACAAAACCCGAGGCGCACTCGAAGACTTTGCTGCCGCCATTCAAACCCGCCTCAGCGAGCTGTTAGCGAAAATCGCCGCCGAAATCAGCAAAGCCTGTGCCGCCTTCGCCCAGATGCTCAGGAGCATCGCCAGCGATGACGGACAGAAGACGCTGGCAAACAAGACTAAAACTGCGTCTCTGTTCGCAGGCCCGCTGTTTGCCATTGGGGCGCATTTTTTAATCGACGACAGAGTGCTCTCCAACAGCACCTGCCAAGAGCTGCTCAGCGTGGCCAAGAGTGCCGACGATATCGGCAAGCTGGCCGCGCAAAAGGTCACGTCGCTGGGCGATGCGGAAAAAGTCGGCAGCATCGGCAATTTGATTGCCGAACTGGTCAGCGCCCTCGCCCGCCGCAAGCGCCGCGGCACCCAGCCAGCAAGCGTCGCACCACAACACGTCAGCCACGCTCAGGCCCAAACAGGCCAACGGGGGATGGTGACTCAAAACACTCAACGTCACACTGACAGAGATCCCGGCTGCAAAAACAAAACCGCCTCCAGCACCGGCTGCAGTATCAGCTTCGCCACGGGTAGCGAAACCGTCGCACACGCTGACTTTTCCCTGCCCGGGCCATTCCCGACTGAATGGGTGCGCACCTACCGTTCAAGCCTGGATGCCCTGGATCACGGCAGCCTCGGCGCACGCTGGATCACCCCCTTTACGACCTGCATCACGGTCAACGACACAGGCCTGATCTACCTCGGTGCCGACGGGCGCAACCACCGCTATCGCAACCCCAAGCTCGGCAAACATCACTACGACGCCGTTGAAGGCGTACTGCTGGTTCGCAACTCAGCCACCACCCTGGTCATCGCCCGCGGCCACGACAGCCAGGAACACTACCAGCAGTTGGGCGATCACTACGCCCTCAGTGAAATCACCCTGCGCGGCGGCGCCCGCGTCACCCTGCACTATGACCACCTGCACGCAGGCCAAGCGGTGCTGTCGGACCTGATCACTTATCAAGGCGACACCCCGCACCAGCACATCCACACCCAACTCGACGACAACGGCCGCATCAACGCCCTGTGGCTGATGCAAGAAGGCGCACCCTTGCGCCAACTGGCGGGCTACGACTACGACGAACACGGCGATCTGCGCGCTGCCCGCGACGAAAACGCCGCGCAGTGGGCGTATCAATATCAGCATCACCTGATCACCCGCTACACCGACCGCACCGGGCGCGGCATGAACCTGCAATGGCAAGGCGACGGTCCGGATGCCAAAGCCGTGCGCGAGTGGGCCGACGACGGCAGCTACAACACCCATCTTGAATGGGACCCCAACATCCGTCTCACCTACGTCACTGACGCCCTCGGCCAAGAGACCTGGCACTACTACGACATCCTTGGCTACACCTACCGCATCATTTACCCCGACGGCAACGAAGAATGGCTGTTTCGCGACGCCGCCAAAAACGTCACCCGCCATATCCACACCGACGGCAGCACTGACAGCTACGCCTACGACGAGCGCGGCAACCTGCTGCAACACACCCGCGCGGACGGCAGCAGCATTCACCACGCCTACGACGACCAGGACCAGCGCTTCAAGACCCGCGATGCCGAAGGCGGCCTGTGGAAATACGACTACGACCCGCGCGGCAACATCATCGAAACCCTCGACCCGCTGGAGAACACAACCTGCTACGCCTACAACAGCGACAACTTGCCGGTGCTCATCACCGACGCCCTCGGCGGCAGCAAACACCTGGCCTACAGCGCCGACGGCCAACTGACCCGCTACACCGACTGCTCGGGCAAAGTCAGCCAATGGCAGTACAACGCCCTCGGCCAGCTCAGCCGGTTTACCGACGCTGCGGGCAACATCACTGCCTACCATTACAGCGCCGGGCAACTGGTGCGCCTGACCCTGCCAGACAACACCGAAGAGCATTTTGAGCGCGACGCCGAAGGCCGCCTGCTCAGCCACACTGACGCCCTGCGCCAGCGCACCATGTGGCACTACAACGAAGCCGGGTTGATCCAGCAGCGCCAGCAGGCCGACGGCAGCACCCTCGCCTACCGCTGGGACAAGCTCGGCCAATTACTGGAACTGCGTAACGAGAACAACAGCACAGCCACCTTCGCCTACGACCCGGCAGGCAAACTGCTGAGCGAAACCGGCTTCGACCGGCAAACCATTCACTACCAGTACGAAAACGGCAGCCAACAGCCGACCCACCGATCCGACGGCGACCGGGTCTGGCGATACGACTACGACCCGCTCGGCCGCCTGAGCGCCCGCCACGCCGCCTACCAGGGTGGCAAGCAATGGCAAACCGAAACCTTTGCCTACGATGGCAACGGCAACCTGCTGCTGGCCACCAACCCGACCTGCAAACTGCAGTGGTTTTACGATGCAGCGAGCAACAACACCCGCGAACATCAGCACCTGCACCTCTACAAACCCTGCCACGTTGCCATCTGGCAGCACGAGTACGACGCCCTCAACCAACGCATCGCCACCACCCGCCCCGACGGCCACCGGGTCAGTTGGCTGACCTACGGCAGCGGCCACTTGCTGGCGATGAAAGTCGACGACATCGAACTGCTCAGCTACCAGCGCGACGACCTGCATCGCGAAATAGTCCGCCACCAAGGCAACGGCCTGCAACAGCGCCAGAGCTGGACGCCCAACGGCCAGTTACAGGAACAGACCGTAGCCCTTACCGGCTCAAGCACGCGCCTGCTGGTGCGCAACTACCGCTATGACGATGCCGGGCAACTGACCGACCTGCACGACAACCGCCGTGGCGACATCAACTACCGTTACGACCCGCTCGGCCGCCTGCTCGGAGCCAGCAGCCAGTACAAAGAAGAAACCTTCGCCTTCGACCCGGCCAGCAACCTGCTGGACCCCAAGGCCCCACGCCGGCCCATCCACCACCCGCCGCCCAAGCTCCTCGATAACCTGCTGCGTGACTACGTCGGCCAGCACTACACCTACGACGCCCGTGGCAACCTGCTTGAACGCCTCGACAACGGCAAAAAAGCCCGTTTCACCTGGGACCTCTACGACCGCCTGACCCGCTACGAAGACGACCGCCTGACCGCCGACTTCGCCTACGACGCACTGGGGAGACGGGTAGCCAAATACTCCAAAGCCCACTGCCCGCCCAGCCCCGGCGCCGGCCCGGCGTGGATCGAGCAGCAACAGCGCACGCTCAACGCCCAATACGACTGCGGCCAAAACATCTACGGCTGGGACGGCGACACCCTCGCTTATGAAACACGCTACAGCGACAACCCTGGCGAACGACGTCTGATCCACTACTTCTACGAACCGGGCAGCTTCATCCCCGTCGCCCAGACCGTCGAAAACCGCAGCCTGTCGCTCGTGCGCGAGCCAAGCCATGAAAACGGCTACCACATCGACCGCGACCCGCTGTGGCAACACCAACCCGTGGCAAAACCGTTCAACGCCATGGCCTGGTACCAATGCGACCACCTCGGCACGCCCATGGAACTCACCGACCAACGCGGAGAGATTGCCTGGAGTGGGACGTATCAAGCGTGGGGGTTGGCCAAAGAGAAGCGTACCGGCAGCGCAATACGCGAAAACATCCGCAACCCGCTGCGCTTTCAAGGGCAATACTTCGACACCGAAACCGGACTGCACTACAACCGCTATCGGTACTATGATCCGCAGGTCGGGAGGTTTATAAGCAAGGATCCGATCGGGTTTGCGGGTGGGCTGAACGTCTATGCGTATGCACCGAATCCGGTGGGGTGGGTTGATCCGTTTGGGTTGAACCGTACCAATAAACAAGGACACTATCACGGACCAAAACCCAAATATCATAATCCCGGCCATCATGACCTTTCATCAGGAAACTTCAGAGGCGGCGGATCGAAAACATCAATAATCCCTCAAAACGCAGAGCAACTTTACAAGCGAGCAATACCTGACGTCGATGGAAGGCACTGGTATGCCATGGACGAAGACGGGGTGATTCACAGGTTCGGGAACAGCAATGACGGAAATGTTCACTGGAACGGAGATTCATCGCAAGGACGCGGCGTCCCACTTCCACCTGAGATTGAAAAAAGATTTAACGCCATGAGAAAAGACTGTATTTGTGGAGTAAAAAAAAGATGAGCAAATCATTCGTACGACTCGACACATTTTTATCAAACGACAAAAAACACATTTTCTCAAGGTGCCAATTTGTGTTTCCCTCAACAACAATTGGAGATTACAACCAAACCACTTTAACAAATACACTAATAGTTGCATTTGAAGATCTAACCACGCGCCTAAACAAGTACCACCTAAAAAAATGCACCCTAAAAAATATAAATACCGAATTGCCATTACTGATATCGCATAACATTAGAAACTCCTGCCTACCGATTGGCGTCGAAAGCTTTGACGGGGATCAAGCAGCTTTTTTCCTTATTGAACACGAAGAAAAAATTGCACTAAAACCGTGGAATTCAAATAGCATCACACTAGAAAACCTGAGCCTACTTAAATTTAAGCACGAAATTATAATAACTACAGAAAAATTAAAAAAACAAAAAACTTTTCTAACTAATCATTCATCAACTTAGATATATAGCCACCTTCATCACTTAGCTACGAGCCGAATACTGTGAAGTGAATAAATAGTCGAGCAAGAGTAATTATTACGTCAACGGTGTCTTGGGCTGCATGAAACATGCTTTCGGTGCCAGCCTGATCGCCAGCAAGTCGCGCACTTTGATTTGTCGCTAACTTCACACGGCACTGTTCTTTAACAAGCAGCCATCATCGGTATTGGCCCAGCGTCGCCAATGCCTGCGGACTTACGACCCGCTCGGCTGCCTGCTCGACCCCAAGGCTCCGCGCCGGCCCATCCACCACCCGCCGCCCAAGCTCCTCGACAACCTCCTTGAACGCCTCGACAACGGCAAAAAAGTCCGTTTCACCTGGGACCTCTACGACCGCCTGACCCGCTACGAAGACGATCGTCTGACCGCCGACTTCGCCTACGACGAACTGGGGCGACGCGTAGCCAAATACTCTAAAGCCCACTGCCCGCCCAGCCCGGGCGCCGGCCCGGCGTGGATCGAGCAGCAACAGCGCACGCTCAACGCCCAATACGACTGCGGCCAAAACATCTACGGCTGGGACGGCGACAACCTCGCCTATGAAACGCGCTACAGCGACAACCCCGGCGAACGACGCCTGATCCACTACTTCTACGAACCGGGCAGCTTCATCCCCGTCGCCCAAACCGTCGAAAACCGCAACCTGTCGCTAGTGCGCGAGCCAAGCCATGAAAACGGCTACCACATCGACCGCGACCCGCTGTGGCAACACCAACCCGTGGCAAAACCGTTCAACGCCATGGCCTGGTACCAGTGCGACCACCTCGGCACGCCGATGGAACTCACCGACCAACGCGGCGAGATTGCCTGGAGTGGGACGTATCAAGCGTGGGGGCTAGCCAAGGAAAAGCGTACCGACAGCGCAACTCGCGAAAACATCCGCAACCCGCTGCGCTTTCAAGGGCAGTACTTCGACACTGAAACCGGGCTGCACTACAACCGCTATCGGTACTATGATCCGCAAGTCGGGAGGTTTATCAGCAAAGACCCGATCGGGTTTGCGGGTGGGCTGAATGTCTATGCGTATGCGCCGAATCCGGTGGGGTGGGTTGATCCGCTGGGGCTAATGGCAAAGATTACTTGCCCAATTTGCTGTGATGGCTCCCACGGAAGATCAAACAAACAAGAAAGACTTCGGGCACTGGCTGACGACCCAAAACAACCGAGTCATGTCAGAGGCTGGATACGGAATGAACTACGTCATATTGAGACAGGAAATCGGACATCAATTCGACTCCCCAGTAATTCACGAAAATCAAAATCTCCCGGCCTCGAACTAGCTCACGGCCATACAACACCGGCCAAAACAGGCCACTGCTATCGCCACTCAGAACCACAGAATGCAGACATACATAAAATTCAGCACAGAATAGGTGGTTACTAATGAACACTCACCCGAACAAGATTCAAAACGTCATATCACTAACTCAACAAGAACGATATGACTACTTTGTCCGAAAAACAGCAGATTCAATGCACCTATGGGGATTATTCCAAGATGGCTGGGCAATCTCACAAGGGAATTCAATTTCAATTCCATTCTGGCCCGAAGAATGTTTCGCACAAATGTGTGCCACAGCTGAATGGTCGGGGCTAAATGCAAAATGCATTGAAATGGACAAGTTCTTAGAAAACTGGCTCCCAGGAATGGAAAGAGATAATCGAACATGCCTTATATTTCCAACACCTACAGACAAAGGGCTATTGAAGGCACCCCAAGCTCTTAAATTCGACCTAAGAAATGAGCTCAACAAGTATGAATAAGCTCCCCACGTTTGTATTCACTCAGATCAATCCTAGCAGACGTAATACTCAGTAATCAGACCGAGCACGGTGACATGAAGACAATAGTACGACTCGACGACACCACTAACCACGGTGGATTAGTCATCGAATCCATCCCCCGCACCCGACTCAACGGTAAACCTATGGCGGGAAATGGCAATCTGGTGATGTGCCCCCTTATGTAAAGGCCGCTCCCTATTGTCGACGGCAGCAGCAACTATTCCATCAACGGAGTTCCTATCGCCTTGGACGGCATGAAGACCGCCTGCGGTGCCAGCCTGATCGCCACAGGCTCTCACGCATCGGTACATCGCTGACCCTACAATTCATCGTTCTTTAACAGCCCAATAACATTGACCCAGCGCTACCAATGCCGATGGTGTACGTACTTACGACCTGTCCGGCCGTTTGCTCAGCGCCACCACCCTCAAAGGCGAAGAAACCTTCGCCTTCGACCCGGCCAGCAACCTGCTGGACCCCAAGGCCCCGCGCCGACCCATCCACCACCCGCCGCCCAAGCTCCTCGATAACCTGCTGCGTGACTACGTCGGCCAGCACTACACCTACGACGCCCGTGGCAACCTGCTTGAACGCCTCGACAAGGGCAAAAAAGCCCGCTTCACCTGGGATCTCTACGACCGCCTGACCCGTTACGAAGACGACCGCCTGACCGCCGACTTCGCCTACGACGCACTGGGGCGAAGGGTAGCCAAATACTCCAAAGCCCACTGCCCGCCCAGCCCCGGCGCCGGCCCGGCGTGGATCGAGCAACAGCAGCGCACGCTCAACGCCCAATACGACTGCGGCCAAAACATCTACGGCTGGGACGGCGACACCCTCGCCTACGAAACACGCTACAGCGACAACCCTGGCGAACGACGTCTGATCCACTACTTCTACGAACCGGGCAGCTTCATCCCCGTCGCCCAAACCGTCGAAAACCGCAGCCTGTCGCTAGTGCGCGAGCCAAGCCATGAAAACGGCTACCACATCGACCGCGACCCGTTGTGGCAACACCAGCCCGTGGCGAAACCGTTCAACGCCATAGCCTGGTACCAATGCGACCACCTCGGCACGCCGATGGAACTCACCGACCAACGTGGCGAGATTGCCTGGAGTGCGACGTATCAAGCGTGGGGGTTGGCCAAGGAAAAGCGTACCGACAGCGCAATACGCGAAAACATCCGCAACCCGCTGCGTTTTCAAGGGCAGTACTTCGATACCGAAACCGGGCTGCACTACAACCGCTATCGGTACTATGATCCGCAGGTCGGACGGTTTATCAGCAAAGACCCGATCGGGTTTGCGGGTGGGCTGAATGTCTATGCGTATGCGCCGAATCCGGTGGGGTGGGTTGATCCGTTTGGGTTGGCTAAACGCGGCCCGGTACCTGGTGGTCAAGGACCACACAATGAAGTTATCGCCCAATGGGGGCGTGAGGCCACCTAGGCCGGAGGTACAGTGCAATCTGGAGGTGGAGTCAAAAGGGAAACTCTTATTTCAACACCTGGCGGCCAAAAACAGGGTCGTCGGCCAGATATTATTATTGAACTAGAGGATGGAAAAAAAGTTTACGGAAATGTTAGGAGAACCAAGACTGATGAAACTCCAGTACTTCGCGAGCTAAGCGCCATGAACGACTTAGAAACCAAGACTATCGGCAATGATATTCCTGACGATGTACAGTTTAGAGTTTACTGCCCTTGCACCCCAAAGAGAGCAAAATAGAATGGACATCAATATATTCATGACAATCGAAGAATTTATATTTACAAACCTCAAACTTATTAAAAACACCAAGTGCAATTTATACAGATCCGAGAGTTACGAACACCCATACAATCTAATGGATGGCAATGACCCGATCTCTTGGAGCTGTAGTGAGTCAAGATCATTATCTCTACTCATTGGAAAAGCTGAGGACGAGCATAAAATTTTAAAAGACAACCAAATTAACATCCCAAGAGCTTGTCGAGTTGGCTTTGTAGACATTAGATACGGAGGAGAAGATGAGCATGCCATAGGCGCTTCCCATTATGGAGCGGACACATCCACCACTGCGAAGTTTATTAATAGAGAGCTAAAGAAAATCCTTAAAGAATTTGCCCATAAGGGAGTCATTGATTGCGCTGACAACGAAATAAAATCGTTTTTCTGGACTGACGCAGCATTAGCCACTGAAAAGAATTGGCATCGTTTTCTAAGTCGAGGAGCTAAGAAATATACAAATATGAATATGGGGTATAGGCCACTCCGAATAAACCAACAGGAATGAGGCAAATCATTAGACCTAGGTCAAGACATAAGCTCGTTGATCGGATCCATCCCATACATCAATCCGAATAGCGGGCATGGGCAATGCAACGGTACGTCCTTTATGCAAAGGCGTCTCTCGATGTTAATAGCAGCGCCTATTCCGTCAGCAGTGCTCCGCAGCACAAATATCGCCTGCGATGCGATCCTTGACCACAAGCGGCTCACACACGCCAACTCACCGCTGTTCACTTAAACCTCCGCTCTTTAACAAACTTAATACTCCAAAGCTCACTGCCGGCGCCGGCCCGGCGTGGATCGAGCAACAGCAGCGTACGCTCAACGCCCAATACGACTGCGGCCGAAACATCTACGGCTGGGACTGCGAACTTGGCCTATGAAAGCCGCAACGGCGAAACCACTTTGCGACAACGCAAAAAAAGGTGTTTTTCCACTGTAGACGGCTATAGCCCACACTTGACGAGGCTGCACATCGAAAAAAGGGGCTGTGGCCAATTAGTCAGCGCTCTTGCTCAATAGGCTCTATCAAAGAAGCTGAATGATTAGGTAAAGACAATCATCGGATCTGACCATGCAGGAAGAGAACTGGCTCTACACTTTAGGCAATGCCACTTGCTTGCTTGGAACTGATTTCTGAGCAGGATCATAGAGCAGCAACTCTGGGGATGTTGTTTCTGGCTAAAGAGGTGACTTATGTCGATTTCAATTGGCATTGTGCGGACGCTGTGTGGCCTCTTCTCTTTTAAGCGAACCACTACGCCTCGCCGGCTCAGTCGCGATGAAGCCAGCCTGATTGAGCACTACCGCCTGCTGTCTGAGTCAGACCGCATTGCGATGCGTTACCTGTGTACTTCGCTAAAAGAAATTTCCCGCTTCTAAAACGCGGGGATGCCTATGGACTGCTGAGCTACACACATAGAGACATCGAACAAGGTTGTGGGGGTGGCGAGAAATCGCAACGAGAAGGAGGCTGACTCTGAGGCACCTCTGATTGCGGAAACCATGGCCGCCCTGCAGCCCCATTTCCCAAACCCCAGAAACGACAAATCCCGCTAAAAGCGGGCTCTGTCGGTGTGACAATATGGCGGAGGCGTAGAGATTCGAACTCTAGGACCTGTTACAGTCGACGGTTTTCAAGACCGTTGCCTTAAACCACTCGGCCACACCTCCTATGTTGTTGCGGGCGCCATAATACCTGAATGAAACACGTTGTCAAACTCTCTTGATCGCTTGTTTCAGAGCCTCTGCTATGATCTTTGCTACTTAACATTTCAAACCACAGGAGTATCGCCATGCGCGAACAGGATTACGCCGTTAATAACAGCGTGCAGGCTGAGCAGCTAGAGGTTAGCCGCGTCCTGCGCAACACTTACGGTTTACTGGCTTTGACGCTCGCTTTCAGCGGCGTGATGGCTTATGTCGCTCAACAGATGCGGGTCGGATACCCGAATATTTTCGTGGTGCTGATCGGTTTCTACGGGCTGTTTTTCTTGACCAACAAGCTGCGTGATTCGGCTTGGGGCCTGGTGTCTACTTTCGCCTTGACCGGTTTCATGGGCTTTTTGTTGGGCCCAATCCTCAACCGTTACTTGGGCATGCAGGGCGGCGCTGAGGTTGTCAGCTCGGCATTTGCCATGACCGCGCTGGTGTTTGGCGGCCTTTCTGCTTATGTGCTGATCACTCGCAAGGACATGAGCTTCCTGGGCGGCTTTATCACCGCAGGCTTCTTTGTCCTGCTGGGCGCCGTAGTTGCCAGCTTCTTCTTCCAGGTCAGCGGCCTGCAACTGGCTATCAGCGCAGGTTTTGTGCTGTTTTCTTCGGTCTGCATCTTGTTCCAGACCAGCGCCATCATTCATGGCGGCGAGCGTAACTACATCATGGCGACCATCAGCCTGTATGTTTCGATCTACAACCTGTTTATCAGCCTGCTGCAAATTTTCGGCATCATGAGCAGCGACGACTGATTGACCCCGCTACACGAAAGCCCGCTTCGGCGGGCTTTTTGTTGCCCGCTGCAAGCATCTTTGAGCATCTGCCTTTATCATTGCCGCAGATTTGCTGACAGAGCTCACCATGAAATTTGCCATTGCCCTTTATTCAGCAGCCCATGCGCCCTCTTCTCGCCGCGCCCTGCGTTTTGCCGAGGCAGCGCTGGCAAGCGGTCACGAGATCGTGCGGCTGTTCTTCTATCAAGACGGTGTGCACAGCGCCTCGAGCAATGTGGTCACACCGCAAGACGAGCAAAATATCGCGCAGCAGTGGGCCGCGTTCGTCAGCCAACATCAGTTGGACGGCGTGGTGTGTATTGCTGCAGCCCTGCGCCGCGGTGTGTTGAATGAAGATGAAGCAGCGCGCTATGAGCGCCCGGCGGTCAATCTGCAAGCGCCATGGGAATTGTCTGGCCTGGGCCAGTTACACGACGCGATTCAATCGGCTGATCGACTGATCTGCTTCGGAGGGCCTTGATATGGCTAAGTCGCTGTTGATTATCAGCCGCCAGGCGCCATGGTCGGGTCCAGGCGCCAAAGAGGCGCTGGACCTTGTGCTGGCTGGGGGCGCGTTCGATTTGCCGATTGCGCTGATGTTTATGGACGACGGGGTATTCCAGCTCGTTCTCGGACAAAACGCGGCCGCACTGCAACAAAAAAACCTCCAGGCCAATCTGCAGGCTCTGTCGATGTTCGGGATTGATGACGTGTTTGCCTGCGGCCACAGCCTGGCCGAGCGCGGCATTTCGCCCGCACATCTGGCAGTCGACGATGTACACGCCCTGTCAACCGATGAAGTACGCGCCCTTATTGACCGTTTTGACCAAGTGATAACACTCTGATGACGACCCTACACGTCCTGAGCCACTCGCCCTTTTCCGACACACGCCTTAGCAGCTGCTTACGCGTTCTGGGCACCGATGACGCGCTGTTGCTGACAGGTGACACGGTCTACGCTTTACAACCTCAAAGCAGCCCTCTGAAGGCCCTGGAAGAAAAAAGCGCCACGCTTAAGCTTTTTATCCTCGAAGAAGATCTGCTCGCACGCCATCTCGACTGCCCGCCCTGGGCGACAGCGGTGGATTACCCGGCCTTCGTCGAGCTGTCGATTCACTATGACAAGGTCAACAGCTGGCTATGAGCACCCTCCTCCTCAACGGCAAACATATCGCGCTGGATAAAGACGGCTATTTGCTCGACCTTAACGACTGGTCTGCCGAGGTCGCCCATGCACTGGCGGCCGAGGCGCAGATCGAGTTGAGCCCCGAGCACTGGGAGATCCTTGAGCTGTTGCGCAGTTTTTATCAGGAGTTCGAGCTGTCACCCGCGACACGCCCGCTGATCAAGTACACCGCGCTCAAGCTGGGCCCTGAAAAAGGCAACAGCTTGCACCTCAACCGCCTGTTTAATGGCACACCAGCCAAGCTCGCTGCCAAGCTGGCAGGCCTGCCGAAACCGACTAATTGCCTATGAATACGCCTTCTGCGCTGACATTAGAAACTCCGGCCGAACACCCTTTCGCGCCATTTGTGCGCATTCTGGGCAAAGGTAAACGCGGCGCCCGCAACTTGACCCGCGAAGAAGCGCGCGAGGCAATGGGCATGCTCCTTGACGAAAAAGTCGAAGACACGCAATTGGGTGCCTTCCTGATGTTGCTGCGTCACAAGGAAGAAAGCCCCGAGGAATTGGCCGGCTTTACCGAAGCCTTGCGTGAGCGTTTGACAGCGCCAGCAATCAACGTTGATATCGACTGGCCGACTTATGCGGGCAAGAAGCGTCACCTGCCCTGGTACCTGCTGGCTGCCAAATGCCTGGCGCAAAACGGTGTGCGGATTGTGATGCACGGCGGCGGCGCTCATACCGCAGGGCGACTGTACAGTGAACAACTGCTGGACGAGTTGTCTATCCCGCTGTGCCGCGACTGGCAAAGCGTTGAAACTGCGCTCGACACCCAGCATCTGGCCTTTATGCCATTGCAGGACTGGGCGCCGCAGTTGCAGCGCATGATCGATCTGCGCAACACCTTGGGTTTGCGCTCGCCCATTCACTCACTGGCGCGCATTTTGAACCCGCTGGGCGCCCGCTGCGGCCTACAAAGCATTTTCCATCCGGGCTACCAAAGCGTGCACCGCGAAGCCAGCGGCTTGCTGGGAGACACCAGCATCGTGATCAAAGGCGACGGCGGTGAAATCGAGATCAACCCGGACACCATCAGCCATTTGTACGGCACCACGGCGGGCGTCAATTGGGATGAAGAGTGGCCAGCACTGTCAGCTCGACGCCACGTGAAACCGGCCTCACTTGAGCCGGGGCAGCTCAAGGCACTGTGGCGGGGCGAGATCGAAGACAGTTACCCGCAACTGGCCCTGCTCTCGACCATGGCCCTGGCCCTTCGCGGGCTGGGCACACCGCGAGAACAAGCATTCGAGTTGGCGCAGGGTTATTGGGATAACCGCGACAAATCGATTTAACTCATTTGCGAGACCGCCTCATGCTAATTCCTTACGACCAGCTTGAACCTGACACCCTCACCCGCCTGATTGAAGACTTCGTCAGCCGCGACGGTACCGACAACGGTGATGACACCCCTCAAGAGACACGTGTCCTGCGGGTGCGTCACGCCTTAAGCAAAGGGCAAGCCGTGATCTTCTTTGATCTGGAAAGCCAGCAATGCCAGTTGATGCCCAAACATGCCGTTCCCAAAGAGTTCTTTGATTAACGCTTGCTCAACGGCCCAATGGTCAAATGCCCGGGGTCCTGATTTTTGATCCGGTCGTAGATTTCGCCCCGGTGAACGCTGACGCTCCTGGGGGCATCAATCCCCAGGCGTACGTGGCTGCCACTGATGGCAATGACATGGACAATAATGTCTTCGCCAATCGAGAAGCGTTCGCCGCTTACGCGTTTTAGAATCTGCATGGCTCTTATCCTTAAAGGTGTCTGGCCACGAAGACTGAACCGCGTCATTCGGTACTTCAATCCTTACACAGCAATTCAGCTTGGGCTTACTCCTATCTGGATTAAGGCCTACACCTCACAGATAAAAGTCCTACGCTACAGCTGTTGAATATTCCTCATCAGTAGGGGTATTGGCTTAGGGTGCCGAAAAACGTGGGCCCAACAGAATGATCGTTGCCCCTATCACGCACAGCACCAGTCCGATCCAGTCAGAGCCCAATGGCCGGACTCGCTCCACCACCGCCAACCAGGCAATAGACGTCACGATGTAGATCCCGCCATACGCGGCATAAGCCCGGCCCGCATATGCCGCCTCGACCTTGGTCAAGAGCAGGGCAAAAACGGCCAAGCTCAACACTGCCGGCACGACCCACACCACACTCTTGCCTTGACGCAGCCACATCCAGAATCCGTAGCAGCCTGCGATTTCAAACAACGCGGCCAAAAAAAACCAAACGTAATTAAGCATGAATACTTCCTTCCTTAGGCAGCGCGCCACCCTACTCGCGCCCCATCAGCCAGGCAATAGCCAACCTTTAGCACGCGTCACAGAATAAAAAGTTGAATTATTTTCGCGCCCGGCAAGTCGGACTTATTAAGAGCGTACGTAGCAGTGGTTTCAACGCCACTGAACGCCGTCCTTACTGACAATAATCAATGAGGAAATAGTCATGACCCTGATACTTCTGATCATCCTGATCTTGCTGCTGGTGGGCGGGCTGCCAGTTTTCCCTCACTCCCGAAACTGGGGCTACGGCCCGTCCGGTATTATCGGCACCGTACTGGTCGTACTGCTGATACTGCTCTTGCTCGGCAAAATATAGCGCCGTAGTCACGGCATTACGCGCAAAAAAAAGAGGCCCTGAGGCCTCTTCTTTTTTCACGCTGGTTTACTTCGGATCCACGACACCCGCAGTGTTATCCAACAAGCTTTTGGTTGCTGTCTGCAAGAAGGATTCAAGCTTCTTCTTCAGTTCAGCTTCGTCTGGCGAGTCAGTCACTACTTTGGCTTGCGGGTTCGGGCCCAAGTTGTATTGCCACACCTTGGCTGGCATGTCTTTAGGCTGAACCAGCAGATGATCACCGCTGATGATGGCCACGGTCTGATCGTTGCCAGATGGCTTGATCACGCCTGAACCTTTGTCACCTTCCGGCAGGTTCAGCAGGTCACGGCCCCAGCATTGCTGACGGAACTCACCACCCAGACGCCCCATGATGGTCGGTACGATGTCGATCTGCGTACCCACGGTATCAACCCGCGCACCAAACTTCTCCTGGATGCCCGGCCCGATCAACAGCAATGGAACGTTAAAGCGCCCAAGGTCCATCTCGGAGATCTGCTGCTCGTTACCAAAACCGTGGTCACCCACGATCACAAACAAGGTTTCCTTGAAGTACGGCTCTTTACGCGCCTTTTCAAAGAATTGACCCAGCGCCCAGTCCGAATAGCGCATGGCGGTCAAATGCTCGTTCAACGAGCCACGGTCGGTCACCCGCTCAACCGGCAGTGGCGTCGGCAAGGCATACGGCGTGTGGTTGGACAGGGTTTGCAGCAAGGCATAGAACGGCTCTTTGCCTTCACGCTTTTTCAGCTCTTCCAGGCCACGGTTGAACATGTCCTGGTCGGACACGCCCCACGTAGGATCAGAGAACACCGGGTTCACGAAATCGTTACGGCCAACGAACGTGGTCATGCCTTGGTTGCTGAAGAAACCAGACTGGTTGTCCCAGGCAAAATCACCGTTGTACACATACACGTCATCGTATTTACGGGCGCTCAGCAGCTCCGGCAGACCGGACAGCTTGTGGCTGCCTTCCGGGGTCTGCATCAGGTATTCAAAACCTGGCAGGTTCGGGAAGCACGCCATGGTGGCGAACATGCCCTGATGCGTGTGCGTACCGTTGGAGAAGAAGCGCTCAAACAGCAGGCCTTCTTTGGCCAGGTTGTCGAAGTAAGGCGTGACGTTGCCTGGACGTCCCAGTGCACCCACCGAGTGGCCGGCGAAGCTTTCCATCAAGATGACGACAACGTTCTTGATCGGCAGGGTTTTTTCTTCTGGTGGCGTGGTATCACGGCGCACAGGCGCGGTGTCCGCATCGACCAGTTTGTCGTTCGGGGTCAGCAGCATGTCGCGCACGGTCTGCTGAGCCTCAAGCTGCGGCAGGTTCGCTTTCCAGATATTGCTGCGCTCATCCGAGAAGCGGCTCTGCGCCGCTGAAATCAGCGACAAGGAACCATTGAGCCCTAACTGGTTAGCGAAGTTGGAATCCGTCGTGTAGGCATCACCCCAGCGCAGTGGAGGACCTTGGCGCAGTGTGCCGCGAGCAGCGACCACACACACCACCAGAATCACCATGAACACGGCAATGCGCGCATACCATGGCGCGACGGCACGTTGAGTACCAGCGCCAGCAGCCGATGTCGCACGGGTGCGGGTTACGCGGTCTGCACCTTTAAATGCAAAGTACAGGATCACCGTCCCGACGGCCCAGGCCAGCAGGTAACGCACCACCGGGAAACCGTACCAGAGCATGCTCATGACGGTTTTCGGGTCTTCCTTCACATATTGGAAGACCAGACCGTTGAGGCGCTGGTGGAATTCACGGTAGAAGTCCATCTCCATCAGGCCCAGGAACAGCGCCAGGCTGGAGGCGGCAGTCAGCCAGAAACGCATGGTGCCGCGCAGTCGCATCGCATGCGCACTGAGCAATGACAGCAACAAAGGAATGCTGAGATAAACGACGATGCGCAGGTCAAAGCGCAGACCATTGAAAAAGGCTTCGAGGAACGTTGAGGCCGGGGTATCCAGGATCATTTCCCGGTTGTAAACCAGCAATGCCACCCGCAACAGGGTAAACATCAGCATCATGATCAAGGCGCTGAGCAGCGTAAACGCCAGATGCGATTTGACGGTCGGTTGCAACATTCGCTGGGCAGCGTTCTGTTGTTTTAAGGCGTCCGGGTTTGCCATGTCGTTTTAGGACCCAATTGATTCAAGTTGAAGTGGCTTTTCTGTGCACGGCCAGCACCTGCGCCTATAGGGCACACGTGCAGGGAGGTCATGCACGGGCGGGCAAATGTTGCACGATCACCGGTGATTTACCACTGATACTGCACCCTTTAATGCACAGGGTTTGGCTCGACACCTGAACTGGAAATCCAGGTGAATGGCTTCTGAGAAGCAGCCGAGCCGAAATTTTGCACGCAAATTGTCATGGACGGCACGTGAAAATTTTG
This sequence comes from Pseudomonas sp. FSL R10-1350, assembly GCF_009600525.1. Lineage (NCBI taxonomy): Bacteria > Pseudomonadati > Pseudomonadota > Gammaproteobacteria > Pseudomonadales > Pseudomonadaceae > Pseudomonas > Pseudomonas sp. FSL R10-1350. The sequence goes on along the minus strand of NZ_WIVR01000048.1, from coordinate 21,770 downwards.
TGCAAACGCATAATTTGAAACATAAGAAAGGGCCTTTCGGCCCTTTCTGTAACTCACTGCGCTTTAAACGTTGCCTGGCTTGTTAATCGCCTGCAAAACGTATTGCGGCAAGGCAAACGAACCTTGGTGAACTTCAGGGTTGTAATAGCGAGTAACAATGCCACTGCCAATAAAGCGCTGACGCAGGGTCTCCAGCGGCAACTTGCGGTAATCACTGTTGGTTGAGCCCCAGGCAAAGGTCATCGAGCCGCCGATGTAAGTCGGCACGGCCGCTTGATAGAAGTGCCAATCGGCGAACAAACCACGCATGCGCTCTGCGGTGGTTTTAACTTCTTGCAGTTGCATGAACGGCGTGCCGTTTTGCGTCACCAGCACACCACCTTCATTCAGGCAGCGATGGCAGGCTTGATAGAAGTTTTCAGAGAACAACACTTCACCCGGCCCGATCGGATCGGTGGAGTCAGAAATGATCACATCGAACTTTTCTTCAGTGGTCGCCACAAAGCGCATGCCGTCATCGATCACCAGATTCAGGCGCGGATCGTCGTAGGCCCCTTTGGAATGGTTCGGCAAGAACTCTTTGCACATTTCAACCACGGTGCCGTCGATCTCGACCATGGTGATGTGCTCAATGCCCACATGCTTGGTCACTTCGCGCAGCATGCCACCGTCGCCGCCGCCAATGATCAGCACGCGCTTGACCGTGCCGTGCGCCAGAATCGGCACATGAGTCAGCATCTCGTGGTAGATGAACTCATCCTTTTCCGTGGTCTGAATCACGCCATCCAATGCCATGACCCGGCCCATCACCGGGTTTTCGAAAATCACCAGGCGCTGGTGGTCAGTGCGCACTTCGTGCAGCAGCTTGTCCATACGAAAACGCTGACCATAACCCTCGTAGAGGGTTTCGAGATAGTCGGTGCTAAGTACTTCAGTCATGGGAAGTCCCTTTGAATGCAGATGGCAACGGACGGTCACCCGCCCATGATCGGCAGCTTGAGCGTTTACCACTGTTGCGGTTCACGCGTTCAACTGCCCAAGAAAGGCGCGCATTCTACGACGACGAGCATGACAGGTCGAACCTTGACTCAGACAAACTCAGCGGGTGGCGCCAAATAAAGCCGTCGCCACCCGCTGGCCGACGACTTAAATGCGCACATTGCCTCGCGGCCCGGCGATGGCCCAGATAATGAGGCCGAGCACCGGCAAGAAGATAATCAACAGCACCCAAAGGATTTTCATCCCGGTTCCGACGTTACTTTTGAGCACATTGATGACGGCCCAAATATCCAGCGCCAGAATAATCAGACCTACCAGACCATTAAACGTCGACCCCATGGTGATGCTCCTGAGTGAGTGCGTGTTTACTTAGGATAGTCAGCTGCGGCGAGGGTTCCGTTTTTTTATTGCAGGCCGGGCATCAAACGTGAACAGCGACCTTCAACGCTTCCAGCGCAGGCGCAGCACTGATACCTACCTCGGCACACAAGGCCAGCACGCGTGGCACGTCATTGCCATACACCAGCACCATTTGCAGTTCATCATCCAGCGGCTGGCTCAGGTTCAGCAGCACATAGCCGCCGTTCTCCGGGTTCATGCTGCCCATCTGGATCTGGATACGATTCAACGCCGTCAGCGCTTCGGTTTTGGCCAATTGCTTGGGCTTGATGTTGAAAGGCACGCCAGGACCGAACGAGGCTACGATCTGGGTGAACAGGTCGACATAGGTGTCAGCCTGGAACAGGACGGTTTCCGGCAGACTGCCAATGACGACCCACTCGCCCAACGCAATAGGGTAAGTGTCGTCGTAGTTGATGTCCGGGTTTGCCGCCAGAAAAGCGTCTTGATCAGCGTAGGCCTGCGCTGCTTCATCAGCGATTTTTGCAATTTCTTCGTCGCCCATGCACCCAGAGCTGATTTTGCTGATGAGTTCAACGAGAGTGTTTTTCATAGGCAAGGCCTGTCACAAGGAAAATTGAGGGCGCGCAGGATATATCAATTGCGCGCCTCAAGGGCATGTAATCAGCCCAACAACTCATTCAACAGTGCGACGCTATCGTTTGCGCCCATGGTCTTGGCAGCATCCAGCGCGGTGACCTCATTGGCATCCTTGGCTTTTGGATCGGCGCCTTTGCTGATCAGGTACTTAATGATTTCGGTGCGATTAAACATCGCAGCCATCATCAAGGCGGTACGGCCGTCAAACGAAGCGCCTTCAACCTGCGCCCCGCCCTCGATCAGGGTTTTAACCATCTCCAAATCGCCTTTGAACGCCGCGCCAGCAATCGGGCTTTGACCGTTGTCATTGCGAATTTCAGGGTCAGCCTTGTGCTCAAGCAATACCTTCACAGCGTCAACATGCCCGTGATAGCTGGCCAGCATCAGCAAGGTGTCGCCCTTGTGATTACGCAAATTAGGCGGCAAGCCCTTGCTCATCAGAGCTGCCAGCATGGCGGCGTCGCCTTCGCGGGCTTTATTGAAAACCTGCTCGGCAAACTCAGCCGCTTCCTCGGGGGTCATCTGCCGTTGTTGATCGGCTGGCTTGTTGTCTGACATATGAGGCTCCAGGTTGGCTACAGAAAACCGTAGTTTCCCGAGAGCTGCCAACGGTGTCATCCCCTTTTTACTCAAGTGCGGCATAGAGACAATCAATCAGCAAACGACTCTTGTACAAACGCGCCAACAAACTCTGTGACTGGGCAAAATGCAGGATGCATGATGGCCATTCATGCAAAATGCACGAACCCTGCGTCTTAAATAAAAACTAAGCCATTGATTTAAAAGGATTTTATTAGACAGGCGTGCTGGCACAATCACTGCAACTACCTCTCCATGCAAGCACAGATGAGCTAATGGAGCTGATTGACATGAGCCTGATCCAAGAAAAATTCGCGTCCCTGTTTTCGAACTACACCGTCAACGTTAAGCCCCGCCCGGATGGCGGTGTATTGCTGACGTTGTGTGACAGCGAAGGTAAACAGACTCAGCGGGTCATTTCATACGCGCAGTTGCACACCGCAGAGCAACTGACTTGGGTGATCAGCGCGATTCGTCGTGATCTGGCAGGTACGGCCAGCGAACTGCCGACCATTTCACTGCTGCAAAGCCAGCACCGCTTTGCCCTGCCGACCTATCACACACGCTGATAAAAGCATGATCAAACTGTTGGAGCGAGCTTGCCTCGCGATCTTTTGATCTTGGCTATTTTTACGGCACTGCGCGCCCGGACGTAGCCTCGCAAAGCTCGTCAACTGCTACGGGGGTGTTCGCTCGCAGCCTTCGTGCCTTGTCAGCGACTACAGGATGTAAGCGATCAAACTGTAGGAGCGAGCTTGCCTCGCGATCTTTCCAACATCAAAGATCGCAAGCAAGCTCGCTCCTTCACGTTCAAAGATTAAATATCTATATCGGCAAAGCTGCTGACCGTCAGATGATCACCCAACTTCTTCCCGCCTTCTCGCGCCAGACCACAGGTTTGCATGCCGGCTTGTTGTGCCGCGTCCAGCTCTTCGACGATGTCCGATAGAAACAGGATTTTCCCCGCCGGGCAGCCGATGGCTTCGGTGATGTGCCGGTACGATTGGGCTTCGCGCTTGGGCCCGGACGTGGTGTCGAAATAGCCGCTGAACAAGGGGGTCAGATCGCCCGCTTCCGAACAGCCAAAAATCAGCTGTTGCGCCTGGATCGATCCTGAAGAGTACACGTACAAGTCATAGCCCTTTTCGTGCCAGGCCTTGAGTGCCTCGACGGCATCCGGGTAGACGTGCCCTTTCAACTCGCCCGCCTCGTAACCCTGCTTCCAGATCATGCCCTGCAGCGCCTTAAGCGGCGTGGCTTTGCGGTCTTCAGCGATCCATTGTTGCAGGATCTCGATCACCCGCTCAACGTCCGCCTCGGGCTCGCCGCTGTCCAGGCGCACCGCCCCCAGTTGCTTCGCAACCTCAGGGTCTTCGGCATGATCACGGACGAAGTCAGGCAGGTGTTTGGCCGCAAACGGAAACAACACGTCAAACACAAAGCTGACGGCGCTGGTGGTGCCTTCGATGTCGGTGAGGATGGCTTTGATCGGCATACGGGGTCCTTAGTCTTCGAGGCGCGGGAAGCGGCTGGCGATGTCTTCGCCGGTAAAGTTTGCAACCCAGCCTTCGGGGTTGTTAAACAACCGGATGGCCACAAAGTGCGGGTGCTCGCCCATGTCAAACCAATGCGGGGTGCCCGCTGGCACTGAGATCAGGTCGTTTTTTTCGCACAGCACGGCATACACATAGTCACCAATGTGCAAGGTAAACAGCCCACGGCCCGCCACGAAAAAACGCACTTCATCTTCGCCATGACGGTGCTCATCGAGGAACTTGGCGCGCAGCTCGGCTTTTTGCGGGTGGTCGCTGTTGAGGCTGATCACGTCAACGGTGACGTAACCCTGCTCAGTCATCAATTGATCAATCTGCGTGCGATAGGCGTCGATCACTTCGTCCTGGCTGGCGCCCGGCTGGATCGGCGCAGCCGCCTGCCAGCGCTCAAAGCGCACGCCCTGCTCGGCCAGCGTGGAGGCGATGTCTTCAAGGTGGGTCAATACCTTGTTGGGTATTTCCGGGCTTGAAACGTGGTAAACAGAAAGGCTGCTCATGGGGGGTATTCCTCAGCTTCGGCGTGCACTTTCGGCTTTTTCCAGGCCGTTCAGGCAGACCGTTGAAATCAGGCAGTGGGCTTCTTCGACGTGAAGTCAGCGTTAACGGTTAAGCACAGCGCGGGTTTTCAACTCGCATTCAAACAAAAACTCAAAGGCTTCGATCTGGCGCAAGGCATCGCTCATGCGCGCACCCCACGTATACAGACCGTGCCCACGAATCAGGTAACCCACGCAGTCAGGGTGTGCCTCAAGCCAGGGCTGAACCTTGGCAGCCAGTCGCTCGATGTCCTGATCATTGTCAAAAATCGGCACCCGAACTGTCGACTCATGGGTCGATACACCACTGAAGGCTTTTTGCAGTTCGTAGTCTTCAAATTCGATACTGTCACCCGGCGTCAGCCGCGACAACACCGTGGCATTCACCGAATGCGTGTGCAACACCGCGCCGATCTCCGGGCGCCAGCTGTACAGCTGAGTGTGCAGCAAGGTTTCCGCAGAAGGCTTTTTGCCCGGTTCCAGGCTGTTGCCTGACAAATCCGTGGCCAGCACATCATCAATGCCCAACTGGCCTTTGTGCTTGCCTGACACCGTCAGCAGCGCCTCGGTGGCCGATAGCCGGGCCGAGTAGTTGCTGCTGGTGGCCGGCGACCAGCCGCGACCATATAAAAAACGCCCGGCTTCAATGATTTCCAGGCTCAAGTGTTCACGGGTAAGGCTCATGCCCTGTCCTCTTGCAATCGAGTAGCGATGATAACGGCTGCAGCCAGTGCTGCGAGGCTTGCCATACTAAAGGTGATAGTCGGCCCGAGTGTGTTCCAGCTGTAACCGGCATAAAGCGCTCCCGCCGCGCCGCCCATACCGGCCAGGGTGGCGTAGAGCGCTTGCCCCTGCCCTTGTTGACCGGGCCCGAAACTGCGCTGCACAAAACTCATGGCCGACGCATGAAAACTGCCAAACGTTGCCGCGTGCATCAACTGCGCCAACAGCAACACCCACAGGTATTCGGCAAATGATCCCAGCAACAGCCAGCGCAAGGCGGCCAGGGCAAAGCTGGCCATCAACACGCGACGCAGCGAAAACTTGAGCAGGATGCGGCGCATGGCCAAAAACATCAAAACTTCAGCCACAACCCCCAACGCCCACAGCATACCTATCACGCCACGGCTGTAGCCCAGGCTTTCCAGGTGCAAGGTGATGAAGGTGTAATACGGGCCATGGCTCAGTTGCATCAGCGCAACGGTCACATAAAACGCAATCACGCCGGGGCTGCGCAGTTGCTTGAAAAAGCCGCCCTCGTGGGGTTTTCGCCCCTGACTCGAAGGCTGGGCATTGGGCACCCACAAGCTGCATAACACAATGCCACCCATGATCACGACCAGCGCCACCGGGTAAATATCCAGGCTCAGCCATTCAAACAGGCGACCCAGAATCACCACAGTGAGGATAAAACCGATCGACCCCCACAAACGCACCTGGCTATAACGCTCCGGTTGCTCGCGCAGGTGGGCAAAGGTGATGACTTCAAACTGCGGCAGCACCGCGTGCCAGAAGAACGCATGCAACGCCATGACCAGCGCCAGCCAGGCGTAGCTCTTGCTGATAAAGATCAGGCTGAAGCCGAGCAAGGTGCAGAACGCACCCAGCCGCACGATCAGCAGACGCTTGCCGGTGTAATCACCCAGCCAGCCCCACAAGTTGGGTGCTACGCAGCGCATCAGCATGGGTATGGCGACCAACTCGCCGATCCGTGCGCTGGAGAATCCGAGGTGATGGAAGTACAGCGCCAGAAAAGGCGCTGTAGCACCGAGCAAAGCGAAGTAAAAAAGGTAGAACCCTGACAAACGCCAGTAAGGAAGAGGCGCCATTGCCATCAGACCATGGCGCTCAACGACCGCTGAATCACAATTGGCCCAGCACAGGCGTCGTCACACGCACATCGGCGTTTTGCCCGCGATGACGCAACAGGTGGTCCATCAACACGATGGCCATCATGGCTTCGGCAATCGGGGTCGCCCGAATGCCAACGCACGGGTCATGACGACCTTTGGTGATGACGTCGACCGGGTTGCCGTCTTTATCAATCGAGCGGCCCGGGGTGGTGATGCTTGACGTAGGCTTGAGCGCCAGGTGCGCCACGATGGGCTGGCCCGACGAAATACCGCCCAAAATGCCGCCCGCATTGTTGCTCACAAAGCCCTGCGGGGTCAGTTCATCACGGTGCTCGGTGCCGCGCTGGGCAACACTGGCAAAGCCGGCGCCGATTTCGATGCCTTTGACCGCATTGATGCTCATCAAGGCGTGCGCCAGATCAGCATCCAGACGGTCGAAAATTGGCTCGCCCAACCCCGGAATCACACCTTCGGCCACCACGGTGATCTTGGCCCCAACCGAGTCCTGATCACGGCGCAGTTGGTCCATGTAGGCTTCAAGCTCTGGCACTTTGTCCGGATCAGGGCTGAAAAAGGCGTTTTCTTCGACCGAATCCCAGGTTTTGAACGGGATTTCAATCGGGCCCAACTGGCTCATGTAGCCGCGAATCACAATGCCCTGGGTCGCCAAATACTTTTTGGCAATCGCCCCGGCCGCTACCCGCATGGCAGTTTCACGTGCAGAACTGCGCCCACCTCCGCGATAATCGCGCTCGCCGTATTTATGGTGGTAGGTGTAGTCGGCGTGGGCCGGGCGGAACAGGTCCTTGATCGCCGAGTAGTCCTTGGACTTTTGATCGGTGTTGCGGATCAACAAACCGATGGCGCAGCCGGTGGTGCGGCCTTCAAAAACACCGGATAGAATCTCGACTTCGTCGGCTTCCTGACGCTGTGTGGTGTGGCGGCTAGTGCCCGGTTTGCGGCGGTCCAGATCACGTTGCAGGTCTTCAAGAGACAGCTCGAGCCCGGGTGGACAGCCATCTACAATAGCGACCAACGCCGGACCATGGCTTTCGCCTGCGGTGGTAACAGTGAACAGCTTGCCGAAGGTATTGCCGGACATTCAGGGCGCTCCGTGAAAATCAGCCTAAAAACTAAGCTTGGATAACTAAGCGCGCCAGTATACGCAGGCTGCCTCTGTAGTTCATCCTCCAACCTTACTCATCCGGTGTTGTGTAACCGGCACTTTCAACAATGATGGCGTGATGATGCTGCGAATACTCCTTCTGGTTCTAACCCTGTTTGGTACTCAGGCCTTTGCGGCGACTCAGTCCAACGTCTTGCTGCGCCCCATCGAGCTGGATACCGGCTCCGGTACTCTGTACGGCTCGCTGGTGTTGCCAAAAAGTGACAAGCCGGTGCCGGTGGTCCTGCTTATTGCCGGTTCCGGGCCAACCGACCGCGATGGCAACAACCCGATTGGCGGGCGCAACGACAGCTTGAAAAAACTCGCCTGGCGTTTGGCGCAAAACAACATTGCCAGCGTGCGCTTTGACAAGCGCGGCATTGCGCAAAGCCTGCCGGCCGCGCCGGATGAGCGCCAACTGAGCGTCGATCAATACGTCAACGACGCCGTGGCCTGGGGCGACAAGCTGAAGGCCGACCCGCGTTTTGGCAAAGTATTTTTGCTCGGTCACAGCGAAGGTGCACTGATTGCTGTCCTGGCCGCCCCGCGCATCGACGCCGCCGGGGTTATCTCGATTGCCGGTTCCGGGCGCCCTGTCGGTCAGTTGCTGCGTGAACAATTGCAGCGCAACAACTTGCCGCCGGCCCTGCTCAAACGCAGCTTTGAGCTGATAGCCAGCCTCGAAGCCGGGCACACCGACGACAACGTGCCGCCGGCCCTTGAAGCAATCTTTCGCCCAAGCGTGCAGCCTTACCTGATCAGCCTGCTGCGCTATAACCCGGCCAAAGCCTTCGCTGCACTGAAGATGCCGGCGATGATTATTCAGGGCACCCACGATATTCAGGTCGAGGTCAAAGATGCGCGTCTGCTTAAAGCCGCCAAGCCAGACGCGTCCCTGACTTTGGTACACGGCATGAACCACGTCATGCGCATTGTGCCGATGGACATCAAACGCCAAGTGCTGTCCTACAACGACCCTAACCAGCGCCTCGCGGGTGAAGTCGGTGACCGGATTGTGCGCTTTATCGCAAAAGTGAATGCCGCTCAGCCCTCCAGTCCTGCGCATAACGGCCGATAAAACATTGTCGGCCGTCTTCATTGAGCCGACATATCGTGCTTGCACAGGATTTTGCCGTTATGAGCGACACCCCATCACAACCTGCCGACTCGCCAGAGCCGGCCACGCCCGAGGCGCTCCCGCGACCTTGGGCTGACGTGCAGCCCGAGCATTTCAAAATGCTGCGCCTGGCGCCATTGCCCACCGATCGCAGCACCGGGGCGCGGCCTTTGCGCTTCGTCCAGTTTGGGTATGCCGAGCGCCACAACAAAGAGCAGAGCTTGCTGCGCCTGAGCATTTCGCTGCCCGGTCAACAGGTCCGCAAAGAGCAAAACCAGCTCGATATCTGGCTTGATCACACCACCCAACTTGCCAGCATCAGCCCTGAACGCGGCGTGCTGGTTGAGCCGCTGAACCGCGGAATCGGGCGCTTTCTCATGGCCCAGGGCGCGCAGTGGGTTCAGAAAAAATGGTCACGCTATCGCTTTGAAAGCTTCGATTTGCCGACCAAGGACGCCCTGCACGAAGACATGCGCCTGCGCCGCGATCATTGCTTGCGCACCCAGGGCTTTGACGTGATCTATGAAGACGTTCTGCATCGCAAGGCGCGGATCGAAACGGGGCTTGCGGCAGATTTGTACAACACCTGGAACAGCGAAAAAATCCAGTTTGTCGAGATTCTCGAAGCAGCGCAGATGCTCCAGCAGGCCGAACAGAACTTGCAGGAACAAGAGCTGAAGCTGCGCGAAAAAGACGAGAAGATCAGCAAGTTCAAACGCGAAGACACCGGTTTACGCTTCACCATCACCTGCCTGGTGGCGTTCGCCGTGTTTCAGGCCGCCTTACTGATCTGGATTGCCACCCATCGCTGAAGGCAGGCCCCCTTGCAGGGCCTGCCGGGTTTCACCCTTTAAACCCGTGCAGCAAACAGCGCCTGATGCTCGCGGCACTGCTCAGCGGTCAGCATAAACACGCCGTGGCCGCCATGTTCAAAGTCGAGCCAGGCAAAATCCACTTCCGGGTACAACGCTTCAACATGCACCTGGCTGTTGCCCACTTCGACAATCAACAAACCTTTGTCGGTCAGATGATCCGCTGCTTCGGCCAGCATCCGCCGTACCAGATTCAAACCGTCATCACCGCAGGCCAGGCCCAGCTCAGGCTCGTGTTGATACTCGGCAGGCATGTCGGCAAAGTCTTCGGCATCCACATACGGCGGGTTCGACACGATCAAGTCAAAACGCTGGCCGGGCAAGCCATCAAAACCATCGCCCTGCACCGTGTACACACGCTCATCGACGCCGTGGCGCTCAATGTTCTGATTGGCCACTTCCAGCGCTTCAAACGACAGATCCGCCAGCACCACCTCGGCATTCTGGAACTCATCGGCACACGCAATACCGATGCAGCCCGAGCCGGTGCACAAATCGAGAATGCGCGCCGGTTGAGCGCCCAGCCACGGTTCGAAACGTTTTTCGATCAACTCACCGATCGGTGAACGCGGAATCAACACGCGCTCGTCGACAATAAACGACATGCCGCAGAACCAGGCTTCGCCCAACAGGTAAGCCGTCGGCACGCGCTCCTCGATGCGGCGCTTGAGCAAATGCTGAAGGTTCACCAGCTCGTCGTCTTCAAGGCGGCAATCGAGGTAGCTGTCGGCAATTTCCCACGGCAGGTTCAACGCACCCAACACCAGTTGACGAGCCTCGTCCCAAGCGTTGTCGGTGCCATGACCAAAAAATAGATCTTCCCTGTGAAAATGGCTAACAGCCCAGCGAATATGGTCGCGCAGTGTGCGCAGTCGGGAAGTGATCAACGGTCTTACTCCTCAAAATCGACCCACGATTCTAACAGTCAAATTCCGACGCGGCCAAAGTTGTGCCCGACGGTGATTCGGGGCACTCATTTGTACGCGTCTGAATCCGTTACAAAAAACTTAAAAACGTTACATTTCGTAGGTTTATGCACGTTTGCAATGTTTCTTGACATCGCTGTAGGCCAACAACGGCGTGGCTTACACGACTGCCCATTCACATAAACGCTCGGCCAGTGGAGAATGTCGCAAAAGCCCCACTCAAAGGAGCCCCCGAATGTCCGCTTTAAAGACGATGTTTCAACTCACTGGGCGTGGTTATGCCGCAGCTAATCTGAGCAATGCCAGCCTGCTGATCATCGATGCGCAAAACGAATACCTCAGCGGCCCTCTGGCCCTGTCCGGGATGGAAGCCGCGACTGCCAACATCGCCCTGCTCCTCGAAGCCGCCCGCAAGGCCAAGCGCCCGGTGGTGCACGTTCGCCATCTGGGCACGGTCGGCGGCATGTTCGACCCGCAAGGCCCACGCGGCGAGTTCATCGCCGGGCTTGAGCCGACAGGCGATGAAGTGGTTATCGAGAAGCGCATGCCCAACGCCTTCAACGACACCCGCCTGCGAGAAGCACTGGAAACACAGGGTCATCTGGACCTGATCGTCTGCGGCTTCATGAGCCACTCCAGCGTCAGCACCACCGTGCGCGCCGCCAAAGACTACGGCTTTCGCTGCACCCTGGTCGAAGATGCCTGCGCCACCCGCGACCTGCCCACCGCCAACGGCGTCATCAGCGCGGCAGACGTGCAGCGAACCGAAATGGCGATCATGAATGACAACTTCGCCACCCTGGCCCAAACCAAAAACCTCATCTGAGCCTGCCACTGATAGGCGGCGCCCTTTGACCGCCTATCTGCACCCTTGCTGTGCGCCAGCTTGAACTCCGATTTCGGAGCACCTCAGGAACAACCCGCCCATGTTCCTGTCTGAAGGGCCGATACCCTATAAGGAAAGATCGGAATGAAGATCTCCGATGGTTTTGATGCACGACGCTTACGCCCTAAAGAACACCGAAACTGGCGCGCATGGCTGATTCTGACCCTGGCTGCCCTGCTGACACTGGCAGGCGTCGCGTTATTGTTGACCAGTGCCAGCAGCCTGATCGGCCACCCGGCAGCTCTGGGCGACCTGAACGCCAACCCCACCGCTGCCGTACTGGTGCTGATCGCCGGGTTGTTGGTCAGTTGGCTGGGCATCTGGCTATGGCGCCGTAGCCGTCGGCGCATGCGTGCTCCATTTGGCTTGAACATGGCGCCGCACCTGATGAAAAAGCGCGACTAATACACATCGGCCTGCCGATTGTCGTCGACTTGGGTAAACTGTGCGCCCTTCGCGGAGGCTGACATGCAAGACGACGACTTTTCCCTGTTCAAAAACGAGATTCGCGGTGTCAAACCGATCAAGCATGATCGCGCCGACACCGGCAAACCCAAAACTGACCGTGCGCAACTGGCCAAACTGCGGCAAAACGCTATCGTGCGCAGCAACACCACGATCATTGACGGTTTGTCTGACCAGTTTGTGATTGATGTCGGCCCCGAAGATCAACTGCACTGGGCCCGCGATGGCGTGCAAGAAAGCCAGATGCGCAAACTCAAGCTGGGGCAGATCAGCTTCGAAGGCAGCCTGGACCTGCACGGCATGACCGTCGAAAAGGCCCGCGAAACGCTCTGGGAGTTCCTCGGCGAAGCCACCCGCCTTGAAGTCCGCTGCGTGCGCGTCACCCACGGCAAGGCCGTGCGCCTTGACGGCAAAAAACCCATGATCAAAAGCCACGTCAACACCTGGTTGCGCCAACATGCCCAAGTCCTGGGTTTCTGCTCCTGCCAGGCCAAACATGGCGGCGCTGGCGCCGTTTACGTCATGCTCAAACGCACCATGATGGAAGGCCGCGACGAGTAACCGCGCATCGCCACACTTGCAGCGCCGAGTCAGCCCCCGTACCCTTGCCCTTTGCGAAAAATCCCACAGGTAGATTAATGTCCCTGGAACAAAACTACACCGCCATCCTCGGTCAGCTTGGCGAAGACGTCTCCCGCGAAGGTCTGCTGGACACGCCCAAGCGTGCCGCCAAAGCCATGAAATACCTTTGCCGCGGTTATGAGCAGACCCTCGAAGAAGTCACCAACGGTGCCTTGTTCAGCTCTGACAACAGCGAAATGGTGCTGGTCAAGGACATCGAGTTGTACTCGTTGTGCGAACACCACTTGCTGCCTTTTATCGGCAAGGCGCACGTGGCCTACATTCCAAGCGGTAAAGTGCTGGGCTTGTCGAAAGTCGCACGTATCGTCGACATGTATGCCCGTCGCTTGCAGATTCAAGAGAACCTGAGCCGTCAGATCGCCGACGCGGTGATGCAAGTCACTGGCGCCCTGGGCGTTGCCGTGGTGATTGAAGCCAAGCACATGTGCATGATGATGCGCGGCGTCGAGAAGCAAAACTCGTCGATGATCACCTCGGTGATGCTGGGTGAGTTCCGCGAAAACGCGGCCACACGCAGTGAGTTTCTCAGCCTGATCAAGTAATCCGGGCATAAAAGAGCCGGCGTTCATCGCCGGTTTTTTTTCGCCTGGTTGTTTCGGCTAAGCTCCATCCTTTATTTAATTGCCCATGAGGCTTTCTACTGTGTTTATCAAAGCGCTTCGCATCGGTTTGGGCCAATTGATCATCGCCGGGGATTTCATTACCCGCCCCAGCAAAAAACAGCGCCCTGCTGCTGACCAGGCAAAAGTTGATCAAGCGGCCAAAAGCCTGACCCTGTATCAGTTCCACGCCTGCCCGTTTTGCGTCAAAACCCGCCGTAACCTGCGCCGCCTGAACGTGCCAGTGGCCCTGCGCGACGCGAAAAACAACGAGCAAGATCGCAAGACCCTGCTGGAGCAAGGCGGCAAGATCAAAGTGCCTTGCCTGCGGATCGAAGAAGACGGCAAGACCACCTGGATGTATGACTCCAAAGTGATCATTGAGTACTTGAACACACGGTTTGCCAGCGTTTAAACGCCCGTAGCAGCCGCAAGCTGCGATTTATTGATGTTTAAAATCAACCCATCGCAGCCTGCGGCAGTCCCCGCTTAATCCAGCATCCCGACATAGCGCGGTTGGCTCGCCACGCGCTGTATCCAGGCCTGGATCCCCGGGAATCTGCTCAGATCAAACCCGCCCTGATGCGCCACGTGGGTGTAGGCATACAGCGTCACGTCAGCAATCGAGAAGTGCTCACCCACCAGATACGGCGTGCGTTGCAATTGCTGCTCCATCACCTCCAGCGCCCTGTAACCGCGCTTTTGTAGCTTGCGGTATTCCTCTAGCCGCTCTTCGGGCAAGCCCAGATAGAACTGAATAAACCGTGCCACCGCAATGTAGGGCTCGTGGCTGTACTGTTCAAAAAACTGCCACTGCAATACCTGGGTGCGCAAACGCGGCTCGGTGGGTAAGTAGTCACTGCCATCTGCCAGGTAGTTGAGAATCGCGTTGGACTCCCACAGGCAGGTGCCATCTTCCAATTCCAGCACCGGCACTTTGCCGTTCGGGTTTTTTTCCAGGAACTCAGGGGTTTGTGTGTCGCCATTGAGAATGTCGACCGACTGCCACTCATATTCCAGGCCCAGCAGGTGCAGCATCAGTTTGATTTTGTAGCAGTTGCCCGAGTTGTAATCGCCATAAACCTTGAGCATCGCAACTCCTAAGCCGCCTCTGCGGCGTGTGCTTGACGGATAACCATTGCCAGACGCTTGAGACCTTCGTGCAGGCGTTCTGGATCAATGTGACTGAAGTTCAAACGCAGACTCCCCACGTTCTGGTCCGGGTCGGCGAAGAACGGCTCACCCGGCATAAACGCGACGTCTTGTGCCAGCGCTGGCTTGAGCAAGGTGCGGGTGTCCAGCGGCTGCTTGAGGGTCAGCCAGAAAAATAGCCCACCCTGCGGCACCTGCCAATCCGCCAGGTCCGAAAAATGTTCTTCCAGCGCGGCCTGGAAGCCGTCACGACGCACGCGGTAAAAATCACGCAACACCGCCAAATGGTTAGCCATTTTCTCGGTACCGATCCACTGCAACGCCTGCCACTGGCCAATACGGTTGGTGTGCAAATCCGCCGATTGCTTAAGGCGCAGCAAATGCGGGAACAAATCCGGGCTGGCAATCAGAAAGCCCACGCGCAGGCCCGGCAACAGGGTTTTCGACACCGTGCCGGTGTAGATCCAGCTGGCTGTTTTCAAGCGACTGACAATGGGCGTCGCGCTGCCGCCATCAAACGTCAGTTCTCGGTACGGCTCGTCTTCAATCAGGGTGACACCGAACTCGTCGAGCAGCGCGGCCACGGCGTCGCGCTTGGCTTCGCTGTAACGCACGGCAGACGGGTTCTGAAAGGTCGGAATCAAATAGATAAAGGCCGGGCGGTGTTTAGCCAACTGAACACGCAACGCTGCCAGGTCCGGGCCATCGGCCTGTAGCGGGAAGGTCAGGCATTCGGCGCCGAACAGTTGGAAGATTTGCAGCGCTGCCAGATAGGTCGGCGCCTCGAGCATGATTTCGGTGCCCTTGTCGATGTACAGCTTGGCTGCCAGGTCGAGTGCCTGTTGCGAACCGCTGAGCACCAGCACCTGGCTCGCCTCACAGTTGACTCCTAACGCACGGGCCTCTGCGGCCAGCGCCTCACGCAGGGCCGGTTCGCCTTCGCTCATGCCGTATTGGCCCAGAGCGACGGGCATCTCGGTCCAGTCGACTTTAGGCAGCATCGACTCTGCCGGCAGCCCGCCGGCAAAGGACATGACTTCCGGACGCTGAGCAGCCGCCAGAATTTCACGGATCAAAGAACTTTTAAGGCGCGATACACGTTCGGAGAAAGCCATTGAGGTCACCCGTAGCAGAAATCATTGGAAATAAGTCAAACTGGTTGACCGAAATTACGCCTCAGCGACTGGATACGTCAATATGCTTGACCTTAAAAACCCGACCACCCAGCGTGCAGCCATGCAAGCCTTCTTCTTTGGCTACCAGGCGTTCACGGCCAAGGCCGACGAGATGCTCGCCCGGCGCGGACTGAGCCGGGTTCATCAGCGCATCGTGTTTTTCATCGCCCATTACCCCGGCGTCAGCGTCAAGGAACTGCTCACCTTGCTCGGCGTGAGCAAGCAAGCCCTCAATACGCCGTTGCGCCAATTAATCGAAATGGATTTGGTCGTCAGCGTGGTGCCGCCCTCCGACAAGCGCAAACGCCTGCTGGAACTGACCGCCGACGGTGTCCGCTTTGAGGCCAGCCTGCGCCGTGAACAGGTTAAATTGCTGCAACGGGTGTTCGAACAAGCCGGAGAAGAAGCGGTGAACGGCTGGCTGACGATCAACCAGGCACTGGGGCAAAGCCGTTCAAGCTGACAAACCTGATAATTTGAAAACAATACTTGCTTTATTTGTATACAAACGCATAAATCAGCAGACCCCGATCGTGCAACGGGAAACGCTTGTACGGGTATATGGAGAAAGTAATGAGTCTGGAAACCTGGCTGCTGTTCAGCAGTGCCGCCTTGGTCGTGATCCTGATTCCAGGGCCACTGTCGTTATTGATGATCAGCAACAGCCTGAACTACGGCTTGCGCCGTTCTTACCCGGCATTTTTGGGTGGGGTGATTGCCTCGATTTGCTTGCTCAGCGCGTCGGCACTGGGCTTGGGCGCCTTGTTGCTGGCGTCAGAGCAATTGTTCAGCGCCCTTAAAATCGTCGGCGCGCTGTACCTGTTCTACCTGGCCTGGCAAAGCTGGAAGCAATCGCGCCAACCGGCAAGAGCCACTACAGTGCCGGACGCCGCACCAAAACCGCGCTTTCGCGCACTCTTTGGGCGCGCGTTTGTGCTCGGCGCCAGCAACCCCAAAGACATTTTGTTCTTTGCCGCGTTCTTGCCGCAGTTTCTTGACCCCAACCAACCCTTTTTGGGGCAACTGCTGGTGATGATCGCCACCTGGACCGTGCTCGACCTGCTCTGCAAGCTGGCCTACGGCCTGGGCGCCCACGGCGCGGCGAGCTACCTGCGCAGTGGCAAGGGGCAAAGCTGGTTCAATAAGGTCAGCGCTGGCTTGTTCAGCGTGGCGGGTACGGCCTCGTTGTTGAGTCGTTAAATCACACCGCCACTGTAGGAGCGAGCTTGCCTCGCGATCTTTTAAAAGGTCAAAAGATCGCGAGGCAAGCTCGCTCCTACAGGGTTTTGCTTAAATCGCGGGCAAAAAAAAGCCCGCAGTGTGAGCGGGCAAATCATCTACCACGATGCGAACTTTTAAACCCTAACTACCACGGTACGTCGAGTAACTGTACGGCGAGATCAGCAACGGCACATGGTAGTGATCCTGCTCGGCACTGATCCCGAAACGCAGCACCACCACATCCAGAAAGGCCGGCTCCGGCAATTTCACACCCCGTGCGCGGTAGTAATCACCGGCACTGAACTGCACCTGGTAAACCCCTGAACGGTAGTCGTCACCCTGCAACAGCGGTGCGTCGCAGCGCCCGTCTTCGTTGGTCAAGGCACTCGCCACCAAGGTCAATTGGGCACCTTCAACGCGGTACAGCTCGACCTTGATCGAACTGCCCGGACATCCATGTGCGGCATCCAAAACGTGTGTAGTCAAACGTCCCATTGAGTGTGCGACCTCCCCGACTCGGTGAATAAATTCGGCTGCCGTGCTTTCAGATAAACCCCGGAAGACACGGCGATGCGAAGATTAAGACACTTATTCAAAAAATTGTACACAATTAAAAATGCTATTTTTCGCGACACGTCTAACCTGAGGTTTGGAGACTATCAACGCTCAAAGACACGGCCTTTAGAGACTTTGTATTCAGAACCTGACCAATCAGGCAAGTTTTTTGCAAGTACCCTTCAAGCACAAAGCATGATAAAAATGCACAAATTCAGGGTTACAAATTTATTATTAAGTTGTATACAATCAAGTCATCGCAGAGACGCCAAGTCTGGCCAGTCGACTGTTAACACCCACAATAAGGAAGACTGTAGTGAGCGCTGACTACCCACGCGACCTGATTGGTTACGGTCCAAACCCTCCTCATCCGCACTGGCCGGACAACGCCCGTATCGCCCTGTCTTTTGTGCTCAATTACGAAGAAGGCGGCGAACGCAGCCTTCTGCATGGCGACAAAGAATCGGAAGCCTTCCTCTCGGAGATGGTCTCGGCGCAGCCGCTGCAAGGCGAGCGCAACCTGTGCATGGAGTCCTTGTACGAATACGGTAGCCGCGCAGGCGTGTGGCGGGTGCTCAAGCTGTTCCAGGAATTCGACATTCCGCTCACGGTCTTCGCCGTGGCCATGGCCGCGCAGCGTCACCCGGACGTGATCCGCCACATGGTTGCCGCCGGCCACGAGATCTGCAGCCACGGTTATCGCTGGATCGACTACCAGTACATGGATGAAACGCTAGAACGCGAGCACATGCTCGAAGCGATCCGCATCCTCACCGAAATCACCGGTGAACGCCCGCTGGGCTGGTACACCGGCCGCACCGGCCCGAACACCCGTCGGCTGGTTATGGAAGAAGGCGGCTTCTTGTATGACAGCGACACCTACGACGACGACCTGCCCTACTGGGAACCCAACAACCCGACCGGCAAAGCACATCTGGTGATCCCGTACACACTGGACACCAATGACATGCGCTTTACCCAGGCGCAGGGTTTTAACACCGGCGAGCAATTCTTCCAGTACCTCAAGGATGCTTTCGATGTGCTGTACGCCGAAGGCGCAGAGTCGCCGAAAATGCTTTCAATCGGCCTGCATTGCCGCCTCATTGGCCGCCCTGCGCGTCTCGCCGCCCTCAAACGCTTCATCGAGTACGCCAAAGGCCACGAACAGGTCTGGTTTACCCGCCGCGTGGACATTGCCCGGCACTGGCACGCCACCCACCCTTTTGTTGCCGAGACCGACCGATGAGCGCCTTCAAGACCCTCAAGCCGTCAACCCTGAGCCGCGATGAGTTCGTCGCAGCCTTTGCCGACATTTACGAGCACTCACCTTGGGTGGCTGAAAAGGCTTACGACCTGGGCCTGGACGCCAGCGTCGATCAGATCGACACCTTGCACCAGCGTATGAGCGACCTGTTATTGAGCGCTGATCACGACCGCCAACTGGCACTGATCAACGCTCACCCGGACCTGGCCGGCAAAGCTGCCGTCCAGGGCCAACTGACCGAAGCCAGCACTAATGAACAAGCCGGCGCCGGTATTCACCAATGCACGGAAGAAGAGTTTCAGCGCTTCACCGAGCTGAACGAAGCCTACAAAGCCAAGTTCAAGTTTCCCTTCATCATGGCGGTAAAAGGCAGCGACCGGCACCAGATCCTCGCCGCGTTCGAAACTCGCATCCACAACCCGGCAGACGTCGAGTTCAAATGCGCGTTGGCAGAAATCAACAAAATAGGCCTGTTCCGATTACGCCAGCTCTAAGCCGATCCGGCAGGTGCCGGTGACGTATCTCCAGCCACTTATTTAAAGGCAGACCAGAAGAATGAAAGCTTACGCCGTACCGTTCGAGAAGTTCGTCAACCTGGCCGACGCCCGTCTTGGCACCAAAATTGTTTCGGTGACCGATGACTGGTTCGCAGACGCCAACCGCCTGTTCCAGCCGACCCCGGCCGTGTGGAAGGAGGGCGTTTTCGATGACAACGGCAAGTGGATGGACGGCTGGGAGTCCCGCCGCAAGCGCTTTGAAGGCTATGACAGTGCCGTCATCCGCCTCGGCGTTCCGGGCTCTATCAAGGGCGTCGACATCGACACTTCATTCTTCACCGGTAACTTCCCGCCATCGGCCTCCCTCGAAGCCTGCTTTTTGGCTGAAGGCGAGCCGACTGAAAACACCCAATGGGTTGAAGTACTGTCGGCGGTCGAGTTGCAAGGCAACAGCCACCACTACCACGAAATCACTAACGACCAGGCGTTCAGCCACCTGCGTTTCAACATCTACCCGGACGGCGGCGTAGCACGTCTGCGTGTGTATGGCGTGCCATTCCGTGACTGGTCTGCGCTGGGTGACAACGAACAGGTAGACCTGGCCGCCGCCCTCAATGGTGGCCGCGCCCTCGCCTGCTCCGACGAACACTTCGGCCGCATGAGCAACATTCTTAACCCGGGCCGTGGCATCAACATGGGCGATGGTTGGGAAACCGCACGTCGCCGTACCCCTGGCAATGACTGGGTCATCGTCGCGCTGGGTCACGCCGGTGAAGTTGAAAAAATCATCGTCGACACCCTGCACTTCAAGGGCAACTACCCGGACAGCTGCTCGATCCAGGGCGCGTTCGTCAAGGGCGGTACCGACAGCCAGATTGAAACCCAGAGCCTGTTCTGGCGTGAATTGCTGCCGAGCCAAAAACTCGAAATGCACGCTGAGCACAGCTTCAGCGAACAGATCAAAGCCCTGGGCCCGATCACCCACATCCGCCTCAACCTGTTCCCGGACGGCGGTGTGAGCCGCCTGCGTGTACTGGGCAAGGTCGCTAAATAAGGAAAACCCGATCGCGGGCAAGCCCGGCTCCCACAGGGAATGCATTTCAAATGTGGGAGCGGGCTTGCCCGCGATAGCAACACCACAAACACCACAGCAATCCAGATAAGAAGACCAACATGCGCACATTACAGATTGAACCGCTGACCAAAGAAGCCTTCGCCCCGTTCGGTGACGTGATTGAAACCGATGGCAGCGATCACTTCATGATCAACAACGGTTCAACCATGCGCTTTCATCGTCTGGCCGAGGTCCAAACGGCTACGCCAGAGTGCAAGGCGATCATCAGCATCTTCCGCGCCGAAGCGCAGGACATGCCGTTCACTGTGTGCATGCTGGAGCGCCATCCGCTGGGCAGCCAGGCGTTTATTCCGCTGCTCGGCAACCCCTTTCTGATCGTGGTCGCGCCCGTTGGCGATGCACCTGTATCAGGCTTGGTCCGCGCCTTTGTCAGTAATGGCAGGCAGGGCATTAATTACCATCGCGGCGTCTGGCACCACCCGGTGCTGACGATCGAAAAGCGGGATGACTTCCTGGTGGTTGATCGCAGTGGCTCAGGCAATAACTGCGATGAGCATTTCTTTAAAGAGGATGAGCGTTTGATCCTCGCCCCCCACCAATAAGAGAAGGTCTGCTCATTCACTCAAGAGTGACAGGCGAGAGGTAAAGACTGTGCAAGCACATCTGATGGAATGGCTGAATCTGGGCGTGCGCTGGATTCATATGATTACCGGTGTGGCCTGGATTGGCGCGTCGTTTTATTTTGTCTGGCTTGAGAACAACCTCAATCGAGCCAACCCCAAAGACGGCCTGTCCGGCGACTTATGGGCCATTCACGGGGGCGGTATCTACCACCTCGAAAAATACAAGCTGGCCCCACCGACCATGCCGGAGAACCTGCACTGGTTTAAATGGGAAGCCTACTTCACCTGGATGTCCGGCATCGCCCTGCTTTGCCTGGTGTTCTATTTCAACCCGGCGCTGTACCTGATCGCTCCCGGCTCCAGCATGAGCGGCCCGGAAGCGGTTGCCATCGGTATTGGTTCGCTGATTGCCGGCTGGTTTGTCTACGACTTCCTGTGCGACTCTGCTTTGGGCAAGCGCCCGGCACTGCTCGGTTTTATCCTCTTTTTGCTGCTGGTTGCCGCAGCGTTCGGCCTGAGCAAAGTGTTCAGCGGGCGCGGCGCGTATCTGCATGTCGGCGCCATTATCGGCACCATCATGGTCGGCAACGTGTTCCGCATCATCATGCCCGCCCAGCGAGCCCTGGTTGCGGCCATCAAAGAAGGCCGCACGCCCGATCCAACGCTGCCAGCCAAAGGCCTGCTGCGTTCGCGTCACAACAACTACTTCACCTTGCCGGTGCTGTTCATCATGATCAGCAACCACTTCCCGAGCACCTACGGCAGCCAATACAACTGGCTGATCCTGGCCGGGATTGCGGTACTCGCGGTGTTGGTACGCCATTACTTCAACACCCGCCACGACAGCCACAAATATGCCTGGACCTTACCGGTCGCGGCATTGGGCATGGTCTGCCTGGCGTATGTCACTGGCCCCAAACCGGCACCTGCGACGCCTGACGTGGCCAAGGTCATCAAATACCAACCGCTGCCAGAAACGGCCGTGGGCGGTGTTAAAGCAGCAGATGCGCCGCCAGC
>NZ_WIVR01000047.1:0-41484 GCF_009600525.1 Pseudomonas sp. FSL R10-1350 | reverse complement strand
GCCGGACGTGCGCAGCCAGCGGGCGGCCAAGCGCCGCGGCTATGACTTGTCGGCGCAACGTGCGCAGCAAGTCAGTGCTGCCGACTTCAATCGCTATGACCTGATTCTGGCGATGGACAAGAGCAATCTGCGCGACCTCAAGGCCTTGCAGCCCGCAGGCGCCAAGGCTGAACTGGATTTGTTCTTGCGTCGTTATGCGGCGGTCAAGGATGAAGTCCCGGACCCTTACTACGATGGCGAACAGGGCTTTGAAGAAGTGCTCGACCTGGTTGAGCGCGCGTGCGATTTGCTGGTGATTGAATTGAAGGGCCGTTTATGAGTTTGCAGTTGCAGGTTGATGCGTCACTGAAGTCATTCAACAGTTTCGGCGTGGAGGCGCGTGCCAGCCTGCTGGCCGAAGCGCATACCGACAGTGATGTGCGTGAAGCCCTGCACTATTCGGCCGAGCAACAACTGCCGTTGCTGGTGATTGGCGGCGGCAGCAATCTGTTGCTCACCGGCGATGTTCACGCCCTGGTGCTGCGCATGGCCAGTCGCGGTATTCGGGTGCTTGCCGACGATGGCCAGCGCACCGTCGTCGAGGCCGAGGCGGGGGAGGTCTGGCACGCTTTTGTGCTGTGGACATTGGAGCAAGGGTTATCCGGCCTGGAAAACCTCAGTTTGATCCCCGGCACCGTGGGCGCCGCACCGATGCAGAACATTGGCGCGTATGGCGTCGAGATCAAGGACGTGTTCGAGGGCCTGACAGCCCTGGACCGCCACACCGGCCAATTGCGTGAGTTCAGCCTGGCCGAGTGCGAGTTTGGCTACCGCGACAGCATCTTCAAGCAGCAGCCGGGCCGCTGGTTGATTTTACGCGTGCGTTTTGCCCTTAACCGCGCTGAGCGTCTGCATCTGGAATACGGCCCGGTGCGCCAGCGTTTAAGCGAGCAGGGCGTTGAGCAGCCCACGGCCAGAGATGTAAGCCGGGCCATCAGCAGCATCCGCAGCGAAAAACTGCCCGACCCTGCGGTGTTGGGCAATGCTGGCAGCTTCTTTAAAAACCCGCTGGTGTCGGCGCAGCAGGCGGACGAGTTGAAACTCGCCCATCCGGGGCTGATCGGTTATCCACAGGCCGATGGCCAGGTCAAACTGGCGGCAGGCTGGTTGATTGAGGCCGCAGGCTGGAAAGGCTTTCGCGAGGCGGATGCCGGTGTGCATCGCTTGCAGTCCCTGGTGCTGGTGAACTATGGCGCGGCCACCGGGTTGCAACTGCTGGCCCTGGCGCAACGGATTCAGGCCGATATCCAGGAGCGTTTTGCGGTGCAACTTGAGATGGAACCCAACGTGTATTAAGGGCGGCAGTCTCGCTGGCTGATTTCACGCCCACGCAGGCTTGGTGTGTATCCCACTGTTTTTCAGGTCTGGACGATTCATGAAGCAACTACTTGCGTGTGCGTTAGCGATAACCCTGGTGACGTTGACCGGCTGCATGACGGCCCCGCCAAGGGACCAAAACAATCTGTGCAACATCTATCGCCAATACCCGGCCTGGTACAAGGATTCGGTGGCGATGCAGACACAATGGGGCACGCCGCCCAACGTGGCCATGGCGATCATGAAGCAGGAAAGCAGCTTTGTGGCCGACGCACTTCCGCCGCGCGCCTACCTGCTGTGGGTAATCCCGTGGGGTAGGGTCAGCCCGTCCTATGGTTATGCACAGGCCCAGCCGCCCGCCTGGAAAGACTTTGAGCGGGCGATGGGGCGCTCTGGTTCGAGGGACAACTATGCCGACGCCATCATGTTTATCGGCTGGTATACCGCAGGCACCCAGCGTCAGTTGGGGATTTCCAAGTGGGATGCCTATAACCAGTACTTGGCGTATCACGAGGGGCGTGGCGGTTTTACCCGTAACACCTACCGTGGCAAACCCTGGTTGATGCAGGTGGCGCGCAAGGTTCAGCAGCAATCGCAAACCTATGGCGCGCAACTTGCCCAGTGTCGTGATGAGTTGGAGAAAGAGCGTCGCTCGTTCTGGTTTTTCTGATTGCACAACAGAATAAAAAAAGCCCCGCCAGTTCAGAACTGGCGGGGCTTTTTAGTGGCCGACGGAATTAGGCGAGGGGTTTAGACTCGTGTTCCTGTTCCGTGGCTGCTGCTTTCGCGGCGGCTGCTTCAGCTTCGCGCTTGCGGCGGCGTACTTCACGCGGGTCGTTAGGTGCACGACCGTTGCTCGGTGCGCTGACAACCGGCGCTGCTACCACCACTTCAACCACTTCAGTGGTTTCGACCACTTCAACCGGAGCCGGTTGTGCCACAACGGCTGTCTCGACGACAGCTGCTTCAGCCACAACCACTTCAGCCACTGGCTCAGCGACTGGCGCTGGAGCGGCCTCGACAATGGCAGGCTCGGCAACTGGCTCGCGGACAACACGGGCTTCCTTGACGTGCTCAGGCGCTTTCTCGACAACTGGTGTCTCGATTACCGGCGCTTCTTCGCGTGGCGCTTCTACTGCCGGGGCTTCGACAACGGCTTCAACCACAGGCTCTGGCGCGGCAATGACCGGTGTTTCGACAACCGGAGCAGGCTCGGCAGCTGCCTTGACTTCAGGTTCAGCCTGCACTGCTGGCACTTCAACTTCTGGTGCCTTGATCGCTTCAACCGGTGCAGTTGCTTCAACAACAGGCGTTTCAACAACCGGCGCTTCAACCGCTGGGGTTGGCACGATGGCCACTTCAGTGGTTTGCGCTTCTACCGCTGCCACGGTTTCGGCGGGTGCCGATTCCTGAACGGCTTGGGTGGCACGTTCAGCTTGCTCGTTGGCCTGGGCTTCAGCAGGAGCGCTGATGGCCTGGGTGTGAGCGGCTTGTTGTTCTGCGACTTGCTCGGCAGCGACTTGAGGTGCGGCAGCAGCGTTTTCGGCGGTGGCTTCTTCGCTGTTTTCTTCCGAGCCTTCAATCACGTTGCCGTTGGCATCGCGTTGACGTTCACGGCGGTTGCTGCGACGACGCTGACCACGGGAGCGACGACGTGGGCGATCACCCTCGTTGTTGTCCTGGTTGTCGTCCTGCGCCTGCTCTTCGTTGGTCGCGACTTCTTCGTCTTCAGCAGCCGGTGCTGGAGCCTGGGTTTCGCGTGGTGCACGTTCTTCACGTGGTGCGCGAGGCTGACGCTCTTCGCGCGGCGCACGGGCCGGACGTTCTTCTTCGGTCGCGACAACGGCAGCAGCTGCAGCCACTGCCGGGGCAGCGTCCAGAGGCTCGCGCAGTTCGCGAACACGCTCTTCACGCTCGCCGCGTGGCTTGCGTTCTTCACGTGGTGGGCGAGGTGCGCGCTCTTCACGTGGCGGACGCGGTGCACGTTCTTCGCGAGCGGTGGTTACGGTTGGGGCTTCTTCACGCGGCTCACGCAGTTCGCGCGGGGCGCGTTCTTCACGAGGTGCGCGTTCTTCGCGCGGAGCACGCTCTTCACGTGGCTTGCGCTCTTCGTCACGGCGACCGTTGCGGTTACGGTTTTGCTGGCGGCCATTGCGACGCTCTTCGTTGCGCGCAGGGCGCTCGGTAGCCGCCGGTTTTTCTACCACGGCAGGCGCAGCAGGCTCTTCCTTGGCAGCGAACAGGTTAACCAGCGACTTCACCAGGCCTTTGAACAGGCTTGGCTCGGCGGCTTTTGCTGCCGGTGCGGCAACCGGTGCGGCTGCTTCGGTCGGTACTGGAGCCGAGGCGCGGGCCGGTGCAGTTTTAACGGCAGCTTCCTGACGAACCAGGGTGCGGGTCGCAGCGGCTGGCTGGACTTCTTCCACTTCGGCAGCAGCGGCAGCAATTTCGTAGCTGGACTGGTTGTTGTTGGCTTCCGGGCTGTCATCACGCAGGCGCTGAACTTCGAAGTGCGGCGTTTCGAGGTGATCGTTCGGCAGGATGATGATGCGTGCGCGGGTGCGCAGTTCGATCTTGGTGATCGAGTTGCGTTTTTCGTTGAGCAGGAACGCTGCAACCGGGATCGGCACCTGGGCGCGAACTTCGGCAGTGCGGTCTTTCAGGGCTTCTTCTTCGATCAGGCGCAGGATCGCCAGCGACAGCGACTCAACATCACGGATGATGCCGGTGCCGTTGCAACGCGGGCAGACGATGCCGCTGCTTTCGCCCAGGGATGGACGCAGGCGCTGACGGGACATTTCCAGCAAGCCAAAGCGCGAGATGCGGCCTACTTGTACGCGGGCGCGGTCGGCTTCCAGGCACTCGCGGACTTTTTCTTCCACGGCGCGCTGGTTTTTGGCTGGGGTCATGTCGATGAAGTCGATGACGATCAGACCGCCGATGTCGCGCAGGCGCAACTGACGGGCGATTTCTTCAGCCGCTTCAAGGTTGGTTTGCAGGGCGGTTTCTTCGATATCGCTGCCTTTGGTGGCGCGCGCCGAGTTGATGTCGATGGACACCAGGGCTTCGGTCGGGTCGATAACGATGGAGCCGCCGGAAGGCAGTTCGACGACGCGCTGGAAAGCGGTCTCGATCTGGCTTTCGATCTGGAAACGATTGAACAGCGGAACGCTGTCTTCGTAGAGTTTGATTTTGCTGGCGTACTGCGGCATCACCTGGCGAATGAAGGTCAGGGCTTCGTCCTGGGCTTCAACGCTGTCGATCAGCACTTCGCCGATGTCCTGGCGCAGGTAGTCGCGGATGGCGCGGATGATGACGTTGCTTTCCTGGTAGATCAGGAACGGCGCGGAGCGATCCAGCGAAGCTTCTTTGATGGCGGTCCACAGTTGCAGCAGGTAATCGAGGTCCCACTGCATTTCTTCACTGCTGCGGCCCAGGCCTGCAGTGCGCACGATCAAGCCCATGTCAGCAGGGGCGATCAGGCCGTTCAGGGCCTCGCGCAGTTCGTTGCGCTCTTCGCCTTCGATGCGACGGGAAATACCGCCAGCACGCGGGTTGTTCGGCATCAGGACCAGGTAACGGCCAGCGAGGCTGATGAACGTGGTCAGGGCTGCGCCCTTGTTGCCACGTTCTTCTTTTTCGACTTGCACGATAACTTCCTGGCCTTCGCTCAGGACGTCCTTGATGTTTACGCGGCCTTCAGGGGCTTTCTTGAAGTACTCGCGGGAGATTTCTTTAAGGGGCAGGAAGCCGTGGCGCTCAGAGCCGAAATCGACAAAGGCAGCCTCAAGGCTGGGTTCGATGCGAGTAATACGGCCTTTATAAATGTTGGCTTTCTTTTGCTCGCGGGCACCGGACTCAATGTCCAGGTCGTAGAGGCGTTGGCCATCTACCAGTGCAACGCGCAACTCTTCGGGTTGAGTTGCGTTAATCAGCATTCTTTTCATGTTGTACCGTCGGTTTCCGGGCTACCGGAAACGGCGTTCGGCACACACGACTTCTCATGGTCGGTGTCAGGTGCGTCAGGAGTAGTTGGCCACTCCAGTGTCCAGCGAGGTTCGACCAATGGGGGCGAAGTCGCGACTTACGCTTCCTGCTTGCTGTGGTGACTTAATAAGCACTCAGTCAGGAGGAGGAATCAACCAGCGGCTGTGGACGAGATGAAGCGTCTTGATAAAGCCTATTGCTACACAGTCCGGCGGTTGTGCATCTCCACCCTACACGTATCCTTGATAATTCGGGTGCTGCCGCGCGCAGAATCCGCAGCGGGTTGGCATTTACCGTGTTCTCCAAAAGGGGAGTTCACGCATCATGGCTAATAAAGGCGATGGTTTCCGAAACAATCGCTCGAAAAACCCGAAGCTGACTGCACTTTGTGAACTGGCCGTGAATATCGGCGTAAAAGGCGAGTTTGCACTCTGCTTTCCAGGCTCGCTTCAGGCCTCATGTCACCTGCGCTTGTTACAACTCCAAGTGTTCCGTATGCAGCAAAAGCCCCGTAGGACGGCCTTCCGTCCTCGTGAAGAGCGTTGGTCAGGGTCGGTTATTCACCGTTATACCGCTGTCCAGGCCGCTTTTGGCGGCGTTCGCGACTATAGCAGTAATGATTAAGTGCTTCAATTCCATAAAAAATTGTTATCATCCGCGCCATGACGACGACTACCCCCCCGACCCCCAGCGTTCAGCTGCTTGAGGTCACGCCGGAATATGCCGGCCAACGCATCGATAATTTCCTCCTCGCACGGCTCAAGGGTGTTCCCAAGACCTTGATTTACCGCATTTTGCGTAAAGGCGAAGTGCGCGTGAACAAGGGCCGGATCAAGCCTGAGTACAAGCTGCAGGCGGGCGATATTGTGCGCGTGCCACCCGTTCGGGTGCCTGAGCGCGATGAGCCAGTGCCTGTGGCGCAAGGTTTGTTGCAGCGCCTTGAAGCGGCCATTGTCTACGAAGACAAGGCGCTGATTGTGCTCAATAAACCCGCCGGTATCGCGGTGCACGGCGGCAGCGGCTTGAATTTTGGCGTGATTGAAGCCTTTCGTCAGTTGCGTCCGGAAATCAAAGAGCTTGAGCTTGTGCATCGCCTGGACCGTGATACTTCCGGCCTGCTGATGATTGCGAAAAAGCGCAGCATGTTGCGCCATTTGCACGAAGCCTTGCGCGGCGACGGTATCGACAAGCGCTATATGGCGCTGGTGCGTGGGCGCTGGGAAACCTCGATCAAGCAGGTGCGTGCGCCGCTGATGAAGAGCAATCTGCGTTCGGGCGAGCGCATGGTCGAGGTGAACGAGGAGGGCAAGGAATCTGTGACCGTGTTCAAGGTGCTGCGCCGTTTCGGCGACTTTGCCACCATGGTCGAGGCCAAGCCGATTACCGGGCGTACCCACCAGATTCGCGTGCACACGCTGCATGCGGGCCATTGCATTGCCGGTGACACCAAGTACGGCGATGAAGACTTCTCCAAAGAAATTCGTGATCTGGGCGGCAAGCGTTTGTTCTTGCATGCCTACATGCTGACCGTGCCGCTACCGGACGGTGGCGAATTGAAGTTACAGGCTCCGGTTGATGACATGTGGGCCAAAACAGTGGAGCGTCTGAGTGCTGAGTGAGTACAAGCTGCTGATCTTCGATTGGGATGGCACGCTGGCTGATTCCGTGGGGCGGATTGTCACGGCGATGCGAGTCGCCGCGCAGCGCACAGGTCGTCCTGAGCGCGATGAAATGTCCATTCGCGGGATTATCGGCTTGGGTTTGCCCGAGGCCATCCTGACGCTTTATCCGGACATGGCTGAGCCAGAAATGGTTGTTTTTCGTCAGCATTACGCTGACGTCTATATCGCCATGGATGAGCAGCCTTCACCGTTGTTTGCAGGGGTGGCTGACACCCTTGAGGCGTTCCGGGCTGACGGCTACCGTTTGGCCGTTGCGACGGGCAAGGCCCGTCGCGGTCTTGATCGTGTGCTGAAGGTGCATGGTTGGGAGCGCTTTTTCGACGTCACCCGGGCGGCAGACGAAACCGCCAGCAAGCCGAACCCTTTGATGCTTAACCAGATCCTCGCCCATTGCGATGTGCCGCCGAGCCAGGCGTTGATGGTCGGGGATGCGTCCTTTGATCTGCTGATGGCGCGCAATGCCGGTATCGACTCGGTTGCGGTGAGCTATGGTGCTCAACCAGTGGAGCGTTTGCTGACGTTTGAACCGCGCCTGGCAATTGATAAGTTTCCCGAATTGCGTACCTGGCTGGGTCGGCAGGTTAAATAAAGTCTTTGCAGGGGTAGAGCATGGTTGATCAATGGAAGGCGCCTGCTGAAGGCGAGCCGACAGTCGGTGATGATAAAAGCTGGAAGCTGCTGGAAAAGACTTTGTTGGCGGGTGTGCAGGAGCAGCGTCGCGCGCGCCGCTGGGGCATCTTTTTCAAGTCGCTGACTTTCTTGTATCTGATTGCGATGCTGTTTTTGTTTACGCCGCTGATGGACATGGAGCGCAGTGCAACCAAGGGCGCCGGTTATACCGCGCTGATTGATGTGCAGGGCGTGATTGCAGATAAAGAAGCTGCCAGCGCCGATAACCTGATCACCAGCTTGCGCGCTGCATTTGATGATCCCAAGGTCAAAGGTGTGGTGTTGCGCATTAACAGCCCTGGCGGCAGCCCGGTGCAATCGGGTTATGTGTACGACGAGATACGTCGTTTGCGTGGCCTGCACCCGGACACCAAGGTGTATGCGGTGATCTCTGATCTGGGTGCTTCGGGTGCGTATTACATTGCCAGTGCGGCCGATGAGATCTATGCCGACAAGGCGAGCCTGGTGGGTTCGATCGGTGTGACGGCGGCAGGTTTTGGCTTTGTCGGGGCGATGGAAAAGCTGGGGGTTCAGCGTCGTGCCTACACCTCGGGTGAGCACAAGGCTTTTCTTGACCCGTTCGAGCCTGAAAAGCCGGATGAAACCAAGTTTTGGCAGGGTGTGCTGAACGTGACTCACGAGCAGTTCATTGCCAGCGTCAAGCAAGGGCGTGGCGATCGCCTGAAAGACAAGGATCACCCGGAGTTGTTCTCTGGTCTGGTCTGGACCGGGCAGCAAGCCTTGCCGCTGGGGCTGATCGACGGCCTGGGCAGTGCCAGTTCGGTGGCGCGTGATGTGATCGGTGAAAAAGAGCTGGTCGACTTCACTGTGCAAGAATCGGCACTTGATCGCTTCTCGAAAAAGCTGGGTGCCGGCGTGGCTGAGAAACTGGCCATGTGGATGGGCTTTCAAGGCCCGACACTGCGCTGATCGTTAAGCACCAAAAAACCGGCCTGAATGGCCTGTTTTTTTATGGCTGAAAACCAGTCCGTAGGAGCGAGCTTGTCTCGCGATCTTTTGATCTTTTAAAAGATCGCGAGGCAAGCTCGCTCCTACAGTTTCAGTTGATCAAGGTATGGCAACGCCTTGCGCCAGCAGCATGTCGACCAGGCGTATCAATGGCAGGCCGACCAGGCTGGTGGCGTCATCGCCTTCGGTGCGCTGGAACAGGCTCACGCCCAGGCCTTCTGCTTTAAAGCTGCCGGCGCAGTCGTAGGGTTCTTCGGCGTGCAGGTAGCGTTCTATCTGTTCGGTGCTCAGGTGGCGCATGTGCACGGTAAACGGTACGCAGTCGGTCTGGTAATGCCCGGTCTGGCTGTTGAGCAGGGTCAGGCCGGTCAGAAAGCTCACGCTGGCGCCGCTGGCATTCAGCAATTGCTGGCGGGCCTTGTCGAAGGTGTGGGGTTTGCCGATGATCTGACCATTGAGTACCGCTACTTGATCGGAGCCGATAATCAGGTGTGCCGGGTGGCTGGCGGCAAGGGCCTGGACCTTTTCCAGGGATAGGCGCTGGACCAGCTGCAGGGCGGACTCACCGGGGCGATGGCTCTCGTCGATGTCGGGTGAGCTGCAGGTGAAGGGCAGGCGCAGGCGCGACAGTAAATCGCGACGATAAACCGAGCTTGAAGCGAGTAATAGAGGTAACATGCGCGACTCCTGTAGGCGGCCAGGAATTCTAACGAGAGTATCGGTTGTCGCACAGGCACAATTTCCTTTGACACGTGAGGGGCTCGTCCCTAGAATGCTGCGCCTATGTTGAATGACCCGATTCCATCTCACGTTGACCCGCGCAAATTAGCTGATCGCGGCACTACCCTTGAAGGTGTAGTGGCGCTGGCTGATTTGGAGAGACTCTGCGACCCTCTCGCCGATAATGTCGGTGTGGTCCAGGCTAAATTTGTTTTTGAGCGCGACGAGCGAAGATCTGTGGTAATCCACAGCTCCATCGATGTCGAGGTCAAAATGGTTTGCCAGCGTTGTCTTGAGCTGGTCACCCTGCCGATCCACAGCGAATGCAGTTATGCCGTGGTGAAAGAGGGTGCGAATACCCAGTCGTTACCGAAAGGTTATGACGTGCTGGAACTGGGCGAAGATCCTTTGGATCTGCATGCATTGATAGAAGAAGAGCTTCTGCTCGCCTTGCCTATCGTGCCTGCTCATCATCCGGAAGAATGCCAGCAGCCGGCGGGTCTCGACGAGCCCGAACCAGCCGAGGACGAGGTAACGCGGTCCAACCCGTTCAGTGTATTGGCGCAGTTAAAGCGTGACCCAAACGTTTAGGAGTTAATCAATTATGGCTGTTCAGCAGAACAAAAAATCCCGCTCTGCCCGTGACATGCGTCGTTCGCACGATGCTCTTTCGGCTAGCACTCTGTCTGTAGAAAAAACCACTGGTGAAGTTCACCTGCGTCACCACGTATCGCCAGAAGGCGTATACCGTGGTCGTAAAGTGATCGACAAGGGCGCTGACGAGTAATCACTTGTCCGTTCAGGTCATCGCGATCGACGCAATGGGCGGGGACTTCGGTCCCCGCAGCATTGTTCAGGCTTGCATTGCTTGCCTGTCTGCTACGCCCTCGCTGCATCTGACCCTCGTTGGTCAACCCTCCCTGCTTGAAGAATTGATCACTAGCCATTCGGCTGTGGATCGCTCGCGCCTGACCATTACCCCAGCCTCTGAAGTGATCTCCATGAGTGAGCGGCCTTCGCACGCGTTGCGCAGCAAGCCGGATTCCTCGATGCGGGTTGCTCTGGAGTTGTTGCGTGATGGCAAGGTCCAGGCGTGTGTGAGTTCCGGCAACACCGGCGCGCTGATGGCGTTGTCCCGGCATGTGCTCAAGACCTTGCCTGGCATTGATCGCCCGGCGATGGTTGCGGCAGTTCCTACCCAGACCGGCTATTGCCAGGTACTGGATCTGGGGGCCAATGTCGATTGCACAGCTGAGCAGTTGTTTCAGTTTGCGCTGATGGGTTCGGTGGCGGCGCAGGCGTTGGGCATTGCCCGGCCCCGCGTTGCCTTGCTCAATATTGGCACTGAAGACGTCAAGGGCAATCAGCAGGTCAAGGAGGCAGCGGCTTTGTTGCAGGCGGCCTCGGGATTGCACTACATCGGTTATGTAGAGGGCGATGGGGTGTACCGCGGCGAAGCGGATGTGGTGGTGTGTGATGGATTTGTCGGCAATATATTGCTCAAGTCCAGCGAAGGCCTGGCGACGATGATTTCGAGTCGGCTTGAAGCGGTGTTCAAGCGCACATTGTTCAGTCGCTGTGTGGGGGCGTTGGCATTGCCGTTAATGCGCCGCCTGCAAGCAGATCTGGCGCCCGCCCGGCACAACGGGGCGAGCTTTTTGGGGTTGCAGGGCATTGTGATCAAGAGTCACGGTTCGGCAGGTGCTCAGGGCTTTCAAAGTGCGATAGAGCGCGCATTGATTGAAATCCATGAAGACCTGCCAAAGCGTTTGCATGGACGTCTTGAAGGGTTGTTACCGTAGGCGTTTTGTTGGGCGAGTGCTTAAATGTGACCGCTCAGTCGAAACAGCCATCCAACTGTCAGTTTCTTGCGTCTGCCACTGCGCGACGTCAATTCACCGACGACAAGATCATTAGGGGCTTGTTACATGTCTACATCCCTCGCATTCGTCTTTCCAGGGCAGGGTTCGCAGTCCCTCGGCATGTTGGCCGAGCTGGGCGCGGCACATCCGCTGGTCCTGGAAACATTTAAAGAAGCGTCTGACGCTCTAGGGTACGACCTGTGGGCGTTGACCCAGAACGGTCCTGCCGAACAGCTCAACCAAACTGACATTACTCAGCCAGCAATCCTGACCGCCTCTATCGCCTTGTGGCGTCTGTGGCTGGCTGAAGGTGGCAAGCGTCCTGACTTTGTTGCAGGCCATAGCCTGGGCGAGTACAGCGCACTGGTTGCGGCGGGCTGCTTGAGCCTCGCGGACGCCGTGAAGCTGGTTGAGCGCCGTGGTCGCCTGATGCAGGAAGCCGTACCGGCCGGTCAGGGCGCCATGGCGGCGATTCTGGGGCTGGACGACGCTGTGGTTATTAATGCGTGCGCTGAAGCGGCGCAGGGCGAAGTGGTCAGCGCGGTGAATTTCAACTCGCCGGGCCAGGTGGTTATCGCCGGTGCCAAAGCGGCTGTTGAGCGTGCCATGGAACTGTGCAAAGCCGCTGGCGCCAAGCGCGCCTTGCCGTTGCCGGTGAGCGTGCCTTCGCACTGCGAGCTGATGCGACCTGCGGCTGAGCGTTTTGCCGAGTCTATCGAAGCGATCGACTGGCAAGCGCCGCAAATCAAGCTGGTACAAAATGT
Organism: Pseudomonas sp. FSL R10-1350; assembly: GCF_009600525.1. Taxonomy (NCBI): domain Bacteria; kingdom Pseudomonadati; phylum Pseudomonadota; class Gammaproteobacteria; order Pseudomonadales; family Pseudomonadaceae; genus Pseudomonas; species Pseudomonas sp. FSL R10-1350. The sequence goes on along the minus strand of NZ_WIVR01000047.1, from coordinate 29,475 downwards.
CAGCGCGGCGATCGCCCCGGATCTGGCCACCCTTAAACGCGATTTGCTAGAGCAACTGTACAAGCCAGTACGTTGGGTCGAGTCGGTTCAGACGCTGGCGGCCAACGGCCCGGTTGATTTGGTTGAATGCGGACCGGGCAAAGTCCTGGTGGGCATCAGCAAGCGTTGCGCTGATGGCGTGACGACGCACAATTTGAACACCCCGGATGCCTTCGCTGCCGCTCGTGCAGCGCTGGTCCGAATCTGAATTAGGAGAAGCCTGCATGAGCTTGCAAGGTAAAGTTGCACTGGTAACGGGCGCTAGCCGTGGCATTGGTCAGGCTATCGCGTTGGAGTTGGGTCGTCAGGGCGCCGTGGTCATCGGCACTGCGACTTCGGCTTCCGGTGCCGAGCGTATTGCTGCCACCCTGAAAGAAAACGGTGTTCAAGGCACTGGCATGGAACTCAACGTCACCAGCGACGAATCCGTTGCTGCAGTGTTGGCGAGCATTCAGGAGCAATTCGGGGCGCCGGCCATTTTGGTCAATAATGCCGGCATCACCCGCGATAACCTGATGATGCGCATGAAAGATGACGAGTGGCATGATGTTGTCGATACCAACCTGAACAGTCTGTTCCGCCTGTCCAAGGGCGTTTTGCGCGGCATGACCAAGGCCCGTTGGGGACGAATTATCAGTATTGGTTCGGTTGTGGGTGCCATGGGCAACGCAGGCCAAGTAAACTATGCCGCCGCCAAGGCAGGCCTGGAAGGTTTTAGCCGTGCATTGGCACGTGAAGTGGGCTCGCGCTCGATCACTGTCAACTCGGTAGCACCAGGGTTCATCGACACCGATATGACCCGTGAACTGCCAGAAGCACAGCGCGAAGCCTTGCTGACGCAGATTCCGCTGGGCCGTTTGGGCCAGGCTCAAGAGATCGCAAATGTGGTCGCTTTCCTAGCTTCTGACGGTGCAGCCTACGTGACTGGAGCTACAATTCCGGTCAACGGCGGGATGTACATGAGTTAAATGTGACGGATTGCTTCAAAAAAATGTCATACGAGCTGTCTAAAATCCGTTATAAAGCTGCAATCTATTTATAGGTAGCCGGTGAATGATGGGTAAGTACAAAGCTTTCAGTTGAAAAACTGAAAAGCCTTTCGATACACTTGCCCACTGGCCAGCTGCCTGAATTTGTCCATTAGGAGTGAAAACAAGGTATGAGCACCATCGAAGAACGCGTCAAGAAAATCGTTGCCGAGCAACTGGGCGTTAAAGAAGAAGAAGTGGTTAACACTGCTTCCTTCGTTGAAGACCTGGGCGCCGACTCCCTTGACACCGTTGAGCTTGTGATGGCTCTGGAAGAGGAATTCGAGACTGAGATTCCTGACGAAGAAGCTGAAAAGATCACTACTGTACAAGCCGCTATCGATTACGTTACTGCCCACCAGGCGTAATAGTTTGTAATCGCTGCGCGCTGTCATGGAAAAACCGCACTGCCGCTCTGGCGTGCGGTTTTTTCTTTAGGTGTGATGCAAAGTGTCGTCAATAGAATAAAGGAGAGTGCTGTGTCGCGTAGACGCGTCGTAGTCACCGGTATGGGGATGTTGTCGCCACTGGGTGCAGATGTACCAAGCACCTGGCAAGGCATTCTGGCAGGCCGAAGTGGCATTGGTCTGATCGAACACACGGATCTTTCTGCCTATTCCACCCGTTTTGGCGGCTCGGTACAGGGCTTTAACGTTGAGGATTACCTCTCCGTCAAAGAGGCCCGCAAACTTGACCTGTTTATTCAGTACGGTTTGGCAGCTGGCTTTCAGGCGGTGCGTAACGCCGGGCTTGAAGTCACCGATGCCAATCGCGAACGTATTGGTGTGGCGATGGGGTCGGGTATTGGCGGTTTGACCAATATCGAAGAAACCAGCCGTACCTTGCATGATCAAGGCCCGCGACGGATTTCTCCGTTTTTTGTGCCGGGTTCGATCATCAATATGATTTCCGGTTTTCTGTCTATCCACTTGGGTACACAGGGACCTAACTACGCTGTGTCGACGGCGTGTACCACAGGTACACACTGCATTGGCATGGCTGCGCGCAACATTGCCTACGGCGAAGCTGACGTGATGATTGCCGGTGGAGCCGAAATGGCCGCCTGCGGTCTGGGCATGGGCGGCTTTGGTGCTTCCCGTGCGCTGTCGACCCGTAACGACGACCCGACGCGGGCGAGCCGTCCGTGGGACAAAGGCCGTGATGGCTTTGTACTGTCTGACGGTGCCGGTGCGCTGGTCCTTGAAGAGCTGGAGCACGCCAAGGCGCGTGGCGCGACCATTTATGCCGAACTGATTGGTTTTGGCATGAGCGGCGATGCGTTCCACATGACCTCGCCACCGGCTGACGGTGCGGGCGCTGCGCGTTGCATCACCAATGCCTTGCGCGATGCCAATGTGAACGTTGACCAGGTGCAGTACATCAACGCCCACGGCACATCGACGCCTGCTGGCGACCTGGCAGAAGTGTCGGCCATCAAGTCGGTGTTTGGCGACCACGCCTACAAGCTGGCGGTGAGCTCGACCAAGTCGATGACCGGTCACTTGCTGGGTGCAGCAGGCGCAGTTGAGGCGATCTTCAGCGTACTGGCGATCAACAGCCAGGTGGCGCCGCCGACCATCAACCTCGACGAGCCTGATGAAGGCTGCGACCTGGACTTTGTGGCGCACACCGCGCGCGAAATGCCGATCGACGTCGTGTTGTCCAACTCCTTCGGTTTTGGTGGCACCAACGGCTCGCTGGTGTTCCGCCGGTACGCCGACTGATGCAAAGCTGGGTCGACGGTCAGCCGGCGAGCGCTCTGGCGTCGCTGAAAGACCGTGGGCTGGCCTACGGCGATGGTCTGTTTGAGACCATCGCCGTCAAGGCTGGCCAGCCGTTGCTGCTGGACCTGCACTTGCAGCGTCTGGCGCACGGCTGTTCCCGTTTGGCGATGGCTGCGGATCACACTTTGATCCGCAGCGAATTGCTGGCCTATGCGCAAGCGATGGGCGAGGGCGTCCTCAAACTCATCCTGACCCGCGGCGACAGCCTGCGCGGTTACAGCTTCACTGCCGAGGCTCAACCTCGACGAATTCTGCAAGCCAGCCCTGCCGCTGCCTACCCTGAAGCCTATGGGGCACACGGGGTTCAGCTGTTTGACTGCGCCACCCGTTTAGCTCAGCAGCCGCTGTTGGCGGGGCTCAAACACCTCAATCGCCTCGAACAGGTGATTGCGCGCTCCGAATGGCAAGACCCGGCCTACGCCGAGGGGTTGATGCGCGATACGTCGGGGCGAGTGATTGAAGGGGTGTTCAGCAACCTGTTTTTAGTCCGCGACGGCGGCCTGATCACCGCCGACCTGCAGCGTTGCGGTGTGGCCGGGGTGATGCGCGCCGCTTTGCTGACGCACGCCGGACAACTGGGCATCCCGTGCCAAATCACTGACATCAGCCTGGCCCAGTTGCGGCAGGCCGATGAAGTCTTCCTCTGCAACAGCGTGTATGGCATTTGGCCCGTGCGCGCGTTTGCAGACCTGAGCTGGCCGGTGGGGCCGCTCACCCGTAAACTGCAAGGCATTGCTCGCACCTTACTGGATGTTTGATACGTGAAACGCAAATTCTTGGTGCTGCTGGAGATGGGTCTGGTGCTGGCGGGCTTGCTGCTGGGCGCAAGCGCCTGGAAGCTCGACTCGGCGCTGGAACAGCCACTGAACCTGACGCAAGAGCAACTGCTTGACGTACCGGCGGGCGCTACCCCGACCGGCACCTTTAACCGGCTTGAAGCGGACAAAACGCTGCAGGATGCCTTCTGGCTGCGTTTGTACTGGCGATTCAATATGGCGGGCCAGCCTTTGCACAGCGGCGAGTACCGAATGACGCCGGGCATGACTGCGCAAGACCTGATTGGTCTGTGGCAGCGGGGCGAAGTGGTGCAATACAGTCTGACTCTGGTCGAAGGCTGGAACTTCCGCCAAGTACGCAGCGCACTGGCCAAGCATGAAAAAATTGAGCAGACCCTCGACGGCCTGAGCGACAGCGAGGTCATGGCCAAGCTCGGGCATCCGGGAGAATTTCCCGAAGGCCGGTTCTTCCCGGACACCTATCGCTTTGTGCGTGGCATGACGGACGCTCAGTTGCTCGAAAAAGCCTACGACCGCCTCGAAAAAGTCTTGGCACAGGAGTGGGAAAAACGCGACGCCGACTTGCCCTATGACGATCCTTACAAAGCGTTGATCATGGCCTCGCTGATTGAAAAAGAAACCGGTGTGCCGCAAGAGCGCGGGCAAATTGCCGGGGTCTTTGTGCGCCGAATGAAAATCGGCATGCCGCTGCAAACCGACCCGACCGTGATCTACGGCCTGGGTGAGCGTTACAACGGCAAACTGACCCGCGCCCATTTGCGCGAGCCGACGCCGTATAACACCTACACGATTCCCGGCATGCCGCCGACACCGATTGCCATGGTCGGCCGCGAAGCGATTAATGCCGCTTTGCATCCGGTGGCGGGCAGCAGCCTGTACTTTGTGGCCAAGGGCGATGGCAGCCATACGTTTTCTGACACGCTGGATGCGCACAACAATGCAGTGCGCGAATATCAGATCAAACGCCGTGCTGATTACCGTTCGAGCCCTGCACCCGTGCCGGCGCCTGCGGCGGAACCGGCCGCTGATCCGGCGTCTGCCGTCGAACCGGCCCCCGCTGAGCAACCAGCGCCAAGCCCGCAATGACATTGATTAAGGAAAGCTGCCTGTGACTGGCCTGTTTATTACCCTGGAAGGCCCCGAAGGCGCGGGCAAGAGCACCAACCGCGAATACCTGGCGGAGCGCCTGCGCGAAGCGGGTATCGACGTGGTTTTAACCCGCGAACCCGGCGGCACGCCGCTGGCTGAAAAGATTCGCGAGTTGCTGCTGGCGCCCAGCGATGAAGCCATGTGTGCCGACACTGAGCTGCTGCTGGTGTTTGCCGCCCGTGCCCAGCATTTGGCCGAAGTGATTCGCCCGGCACTGGCGCGGGGCGCCGTGGTGCTGTGTGATCGCTTTACCGATGCCACTTACGCGTATCAGGGCGGCGGCCGTGGTTTGTCACAGGAGCGCATTGCGACCCTGGAAGCCTTCGTTCAAGGCACTTTGCGCCCAGACCTGACCCTGGTCTTTGACCTGCCGATTGAGGTGGGCATGGCCCGCGCCAGCGCCCGTGGTCGGCTGGATCGCTTCGAACAGGAAGGCCGTACCTTTTTTGATGCGGTGCGCAGCACCTACCTTGCCCGTGCGCAGGCCGCGCCCGAGCGCTACCGGCTGATCGATGCCGCACAATCACTGGAAAGTGTGCAGGGGCAACTAGATCGCTTATTGCCGCACCTGCTGGATGTGTGCCGTGGCTGAGGCTTATCCATGGCAGGACAGCCTGTGGCAGCAGTTGGCGGGGCGTGAACAGCATGCCCACGCGTATTTGCTGCACGGACCTGCGGGCATCGGCAAGCGGGCGCTGGCTGAACGCCTCATGGCGCGCCTGCTGTGCCAATCGCCTGCCGGGCTTGATGCGTGCGGCCAGTGCAAATCCTGCTTGTTGCTGGCGGCTGGCAGCCACCCGGACAACTATATCCTTGAACCAGAAGAAGCCGACAAGCCAATCAAGGTCGACCAGGTGCGTGATCTGGTCAGCTTTGTGGTGCAAACCGCGCAACTGGGCGGGCGCAAGGTGGTACTGGTTGAGCCGGTCGAGGCCATGAACATCAATGCGGCCAACGCGTTGCTCAAAAGCCTTGAAGAGCCGTCCGGCAATACGGTTTTGTTGTTGGTCAGCCACCAGTCGAGCCGTCTGTTGCCGACCATTCGCAGCCGCTGCGTGCAGCAAGCCTGCCCATTGCCCAGCGCCGCCATGAGCGAGCAATGGCTGGCCAGCGCCTTGCCTGAATGCAGCAGCGATGAGCGGGCGCAGTTGTTGACGTTGGCCGCGGGCTCACCGTTGGCGGCAGTCAAGTTACAGGCCCAAGGCGTGCGTGAGCAACGGGCTGCGGTCGTGGACGGGGTCAAAAAGCTGCTCAAGCGTGAAGCCTCGGCCACCCAATTGGCTGAAGGCTGGAATGCCATTCCTTTGCTGTTGTTGTTTGACTGGTTTTGCGATTGGTCGAGCCTGATCTTGCGTTACCAGTTGACCGAGGACGAAACCGGCCTGGGGCTGGAAGACATGCGCAAAGTGCTGCAATACCTGGCGCAGAAAACCCCGCAGGACAAAGTCTTGACTATTCAGGACTGGATCCTTGCCCAGCGCCAAAAAGTATTGGGCAAGGCCAACCTCAACCGTGTGTTGTTGCTGGAAGCCTTACTGGTGCAATGGGCAAGCCTGCCCGGCCAGCGCTGATTTGATTGATTTGATGAGCAGGTAATTTTTGTATGTTGGTTGACTCCCATTGCCACCTCGATCGTCTTGACCTGAACGCTCACGACGGTTCGCTCGATGCCGCCCTTGAGGCTGCGCGTCAGCGGGGCGTCGGGCATTTTCTGTGCATTGGCGTGAGCGCCGACAACGCGGCAGACGTCAAAGCCCTGACCGAGCGTTATGCCGATGTGGATTGCTCGGTGGGCGTGCACCCGCTGGACGTGCAGCCGGGGGCGGCGCCTGCCTTGGACTGGCTGCTGGGCGAATTGAACCACCCGCAGGTGGTGGCGATTGGTGAAACCGGTCTGGACTACCACTACGAACCTGAAGCGGCCGAGCTGCAACAGTTGTCGTTCCGGGTTCATCTGGAAGCCGCGCAACAGACCGGCAAGCCGGTGGTGATCCACACCCGCGGCGCCCGTGCAGACACCTTGGCCATGCTGCGCGAGGCGGCATTGCCCCAGGCGGGTGTGCTGCACTGCTTCACTGAAGACTGGGACATGGCCAAGGCGGCGTTGGACATGGGTTATTACATCTCGTTGTCGGGGATTGTGACCTTTCGCAACGCCGATGCGTTACGCGATGTTGCCAGCAAGGTGCCAGCGGATCGCTTGCTGGTCGAAACCGATTCGCCTTACCTGGCGCCGATCCCCCATCGCGGCAAGCCGAATCTGCCGCAATACGTGCGTGAAGTAGCTGAGTTTCTGGCCATGTTGCGCGGTGAGTCCTACGAGCGCTTCGCTGAGCAGACCACCGAAAACTTCAAGCGCCTGTTCCCGCTGGCCCGCGTAAACGCTTAACCCTGCCGATGCCCCTGTAGGAGCGAGCTTGCCTCGCGATCTTTTGGAAAATCAAAAGATCGCGAGGCAAGCTCGCTCCTACAAATAAATGCAAAAAAAACCCGGACTCTGGGGAATCCGGGTTAAGACCATTAGGAGTAAAACAGAGGTGCACATCCAGTGCCGCCTCAAATGTCGGCGTGGCATTTGGGGGGATGTAACGCCGACAAGGTAAGTATTGGTCAGCTTTGTCGAACGTCCAGTCACGCATTGGTCGTTTTTTAAACAGATTTGGAATACTCGCAATTCGTTTGAGTACGCTTCTGTGGCTCTGTGTTCAGCTGTAAACATCCAGCGGTAGGATGGTCCGTGCAATTTAGCGTGACTAATGCATAATACTCCGCTTCTATTTTGACCCCTACAGACCTTTTCTTATGCACAAAGAACCCCGTAAGGTCCGTGAGTTTCGTCGCCGCGAGCAAGAAATTCTCGATACCGCGCTCAAGCTGTTCCTCGAACAAGGTGAAGACAGCGTCACCGTCGAGATGATTGCTGATGCCGTGGGTATTGGCAAAGGCACGATCTACAAGCACTTCAAGTCCAAGGCCGAGATCTATCTGCGGCTGATGCTCGACTACGAACGTGACTTGAACACGTTGCTGCACTCCGCAGATGTGGATAAAGACAAAGAGGCGCTGTCACGTGCCTACTTTGAATTCCGCATGCGCGATCCTCAGCGCTATCGGCTGTTTGATCGCCTGGAAGAAAAGGTCGTCAAAGGCAACCAGGTGCCTGAGCTGGTTGAAGAACTGCACAAAATCCGCGCGTCCAACTTTGAACACCTGACCCTGCTGATCAAAGGCCGGATCAGCGAAGGCAAGCTCGAAGATGTCCCGCCTTACTTCCACTATTGCGCCGCCTGGGCGTTGGTGCACGGCGCTGTGGCGCTGTATCACTCGCCGTTCTGGAGCAATGTGCTGGAAGATCAGGAAGGCTTTTTCCAGTTCTTGATGGACATCGGCGTGCGCATGGGCAACAAGCGCAAGCGTGACACGGACACGCCTGCGGTCGAGTAATTTCCTGACGTGGCCGAATGCCGTGAGGTCTATACTCGGGCTTGGGTCGTAGCAGAACATGACACGTGAGTCCTGTTCTGCTGCGGCCCTTATTCCCCGCGCCGGAGCCCTCCATGATTGTTGACCGCCAAGGCAGACGCTTTCGCAATTTGCGTATCAGTCTGACCTCTGCCTGTAACTACGCCTGCACTTACTGTGTGCCGAACGGCAAGCGGCTGGTCGCGGCGCAGGACGAGCTGTCGGCCGAAGCCATGGTGCGTGGGGTCGCTTACCTGATTGAAGCGGCCGGGATTGAACGCTTGCGCATCACCGGCGGCGAGCCGTTGGTCAGTCCCAAGCTTGAAACCTTTATGCGTGAAGTCGGCCAGTTGGGTTTGAGTGATATCAGCCTGACCACAAACGGCCAGTTGCTTGCGCGTAAATTGCCGCTGCTGCTCGACGCGGGCATTCGTCGGCTTAACGTTTCCCTGGATACCCTCGATCCTGCGGCGTTCCGCCGAATTGCCCGTGGCGGCGATTTGCCGACGGTGCTCGACGGGATGCGGCAAGCCCGTGCCGCCGGCATGAACATCAAGGTCAATATGGTGCCGCTGCGCGGGCAAAACCTTGATCAAGTCATGCCCTTGCTGGACTACTGCCTTGAGCAGGGATACGAGCTGCGTTTTATCGAACTCATGCGTATGGGGCACTTGGCCAGTGACGGCAACGGGTTTTTGCAGCAGTTCGTCAGCCTGCAACAATTGCTCACGTTGATCGGCGAACGTTACGAATACCTGCAAGCCGACGCGCCCATGGATGCCACGGCAGTGCGCTATCACATCCCGAGTCACGGCTATTTTGGCGTCATCGCCAACGAAAGCGTGCCGTTCTGTCGAACCTGCTCGCGTTTACGCCTGTCGTCGACGGGCTGGCTACATGGCTGTTTGTCGTCGAGCAATCGTCACTATGTCGGTGACCTGCTCAACAAGCCGCGTCACGAAGCCTTGCCAGCGCTGCAAGGGCTGCTGATGAAAGCGTTGGGAGACAAACAAGACATTGCGTTTTCGGGTGGCGCCACGGTAATGAAGATTATCGGCGGCTGAAGTCACTCAAACTGGCGCGCAAACTGCATTACGCGACTATTCGCCGGTTTTCTGTCGCCGGCCATCGGGAGAATAGAATGCGTAGTCTGGTTGGAGGGCTGGCTGTTTTGGCGCTGAGCGGCTGTATGACGGTCAGTGACATGGGCGAGGGCGTGCGTTATCAGATGAGCGACGCCGGGTTGCTCGATCACAGTAATACGCGCCGCAGCAACTCGCTGCGCATTCAGCCAGACTCCTTTATCTACATCGCCCAAGGGGCATTCGCGCCTGTGGGCGACCCGTACGTGCGGCCCAACGTGGTGGCCGAAGAAGCCTTTAACGGCTTTGTTGAATACTTCCCCATGGTGCGCCGGGCCAAGGCACCGCAAGGGCTGGACGCCGCCATGGCTGAAGCCCGCGGCTTTGGTGCGCACTACCTGCTGTACACCCGTTTCGCCCGGGCGGACGACCGTATTGGCAACAGCGACGAATGGCTCGATCAGGAAGAAATCAGCCGCCTGGGCGTCGACAGCGGCGTGATCCAGGTCATGTTGATTGAAACCAGCACTCAGTACCTGATCGACACTGCGACCATCCGCAGCCGTGGCGGCTTGCTGACGTTCCACGACAACAAGCCCGAAGACCTGATCGGCCCGCCGCTGGCTAAGTACGCGCGCAGCTTGATAGGCTTGAGCGATCAATAAGTCGAGGAGAGCAGCATGAGTGAGCCGGTAGACGTCAGTAACCTGTTGGCGCAAATCCCCAAGGCCGACAAGGGGCTGCCTCCGGTTCATCTGTGGGACACGGCTTTTTGTGGCGATATCGACATGCGCATCGCCCGTGATGGCACTTGGTACTACATGGGCACGCCGATTGGGCGCAAGCCAATGGTCAAACTGTTCTCGACCATTATTCGCCGTGATGGCGATGACTACTTTTTAATCACGCCCGTGGAAAAAGTGGGCATCACCGTCGATGATGCGCCGTTTGTCGCGGTTACCCTGGAAGTGGAAGGGCAGGGCGAGCAGCAAGTGCTGCGCTTTACCACCAACGTGGATGAACTGATCACGGCAGACAAAGAACACCCGTTGCGCATCGAGATCGACCCCGAGACGCAAGAGCCCGCGCCTTACCTGCTGGTGCGGCGTAACCTGGAAGCGTTGATCCATCGCAACGTGTTCTACCAACTGGTCGAGTTGGCCGTGTCACGCACGCTCGACGGCCAGAACTGGCTGGGTGTGTGGAGCAGCGGCGAATTCTTCGTCATCGGCCCGGAGCCGGACTAAACCCCCAATCCCCCCCTGTAGGAGCGAGCTCGCGTCGCGATCTTTTGATCGTTAAAAGATCGCGAGACAAGCTCGCTCCTAAAAAAGTTATGCTTGCTAAAAAATCCCACTATGTGGGAGTGATATTTATATATTGAGATTTAAGTCGGCTCAGGTTTATAGTCGCTCGCACTGATTCACAGCATTCACTGCCAAAAACAAAACAGGTGAAGCGATGCAGGCGCAATTGATCGCGCTCGATTGGGGGACAACGTCCCTTCGTGCGTATTTACTCGGCCCCGCAGGGCATGTGCAGAACATGCGCTCGCTGGCGTGCGGGATCATGCAATTACCGACCACTGCCCGGCACATTGCTGGCCAGCCTTGCATTGACGGTTTTGAACTGGCATTCGACGCGGCCTGCGGGGACTGGCTGGACGCCAACCCCAGTATCCCGGTGATTGCCTGTGGCATGGTCGGCAGCGCCCAAGGCTGGCGCGAAGCGCCTTATCGCACGACCCCGGCCAGCCTCAAGGCGCTGAGTACTGCCTTGCAAACCGTGCGCAGCGTACGTGGGGTGGATGTGCATATCGTGCCGGGGGTCATTCAGCACTCAACTTTGCCCAACGTGATGCGTGGTGAAGAAACCCAAGTGCTGGGCGTGATGCACAGCCAGCCGAACCTCAACGACTGCCTGATCGGCTTGCCCGGCAGCCATTCCAAATGGGTGCAGGTGCAGGACGGCTGCCTCGTGCATTTCGATACCTTCATGACCGGCGAGCTGTATGCCGCCGCGTGTGAACACACCATTCTGGGTCGCACCCAGCAACAGTCCGGGCAATTTGACGGCGCCGCGTTCGAACGCGGTGTGCAGGTGGCGCTGTCGCCAGACGGTCAGCTCGGACCGCTGTCGACCTTATTCAGTGCCCGTACGCTCGGGCTCACCGGGCAACTGACGCCCACGCAGCAACCCGATTACGTTTCTGGCCTGCTGATCGGCCACGAAGTGTCTGCCTTGAGCCGCGTAGTGCGCCAACGTCGGGGCGACAAGCCTCTGCCCGCGATCATTCTGATTGGCAATGCCCAGCTCTGTCAGCGCTACCAGCGAGCACTGCGCGCGTGCGGCTTCGCTGATGTGAGCCTGGCAGAGCAAGCTACCGAACAGGGTTTATGGCACCTGGCCAAAGCCGCCGGGTTACTCCACCACACGCAAACGGAGGGCTGAGATGCTCAAGCAAGCACTGGCAAAGAACGGACTGATCGCGATTCTTCGGGGTTTGCGCCCGCAAGAGGCGCAGGCCATTGGCAAGGTGTTGTACGACGCGGGCTTTCGAACCCTCGAAGTACCGCTCAATTCCCCACAGCCTTACTACAGCATCCGCATTTTACGCGACTCACTGCCCGCCGACTGCCTGGTCGGTGCGGGCACCGTGTTAACCACTGAGCAAGTGCAGCAGGTCAAAGCGGCGGGCGGGCAGGTGATTGTGATGCCCCATAGCGATGCCAATGTGTTGCGGGCAGCCAAAGCGGCCGGTTTGTACCTGTCACCGGGCGTCGCCACACCTACCGAAGCGTTTGCCGCGCTGGCCGAAGGGGCGCACGTGTTGAAAATGTTCCCGGCAGAGCAGATGGGTCCGGCCGTGGTCAAGGCCTGGCTGGCCGTGCTCCCGGCTGGAACGTTATTAATCCCGGTGGGTGGGATTACCCCGGACAACATGCAGGTATATCTGGATTCCGGAGTGTCCGGTTTTGGGTTGGGTTCGGGGCTGTTCAAGCCCGGCATGAGCCCGCAAGACGTGTCAGTTCGCGCCAAGGCTTATGTGCACGCCTGGAACACGTGGCGTCAGGCTGACTGATTGGCGCTCGCGCCTCCATCGAACAAGAGAGATAAAACAATGAAAATTACCAAACTCACGACCTATCTTGTCCCGCCGCGCTGGTTGTTCCTGAAGATTGAAACCGATCAAGGCGTGACCGGTTGGGGTGAGCCGGTGGTTGAAGGCCGAGCCCACACCGTGGCTGCTGCCGTGGATGAATTGTCGGATTATTTGATCGGCAAAGACCCGCGCAACATCGAAGACATCTGGACCGTGCTCTACCGTGGCGGCTTTTACCGTGGCGGCGCAGTACACATGAGCGCGCTGGCAGGTATTGATCAGGCATTGTGGGACATCAAAGGCAAGGCGCTGGGCGTTTCGGTCAGTGATTTGCTGGGTGGTCAGGTGCGCGACAAGATCCGCGTGTACTCCTGGATTGGCGGCGATCGCCCGGCCGACACCGCCAAAGCTGCCAAAGAGGCCGTCAGCCGTGGTTTTACTGCGGTCAAAATGAATGGCACCGAAGAGCTGCAGTTTGTCGACAGCTTTGAAAAAGTCGACCTGGCGCTGGCCAACGTGGCGGCCGTGCGCGATGCAGTCGGGCCGAACGTGGGTATCGGCGTGGACTTTCATGGCCGGGTGCACAAGCCGATGGCCAAGGTGTTGATGAAGGAGCTTGACCCCTACAAACTGATGTTCATTGAAGAGCCGGTGCTCAGCGAAAACTATGAGGCGCTCAAAGAGCTGGCGCCCTTGACTAGCACCCCGATTGCCCTCGGTGAGCGGTTGTTTTCGCGTTGGGACTTCAAGCGCGTGCTCAGCGAAGGGTATGTCGACATCATCCAGCCGGATGCATCACATGCAGGCGGCATCACTGAAACTCGCAAAATCGCCAACATGGCCGAAGCCTACGACGTGGCGCTGGCCTTGCACTGCCCGTTGGGGCCAATAGCACTGGCTGCGTGCCTGCAACTGGACGCAGTTTGCTACAACGCCTTCATCCAGGAGCAAAGCCTGGGCATTCACTACAACGAAAGCAACGACCTGTTGGATTACGTCAAGGATCCGGCTGTATTCGATTACGACAAAGGCTACGTGAAAATCCCCAACGGGCCGGGCTTGGGCATCGAGATCAACGAAGAGTACGTGCGTGAGCGCGCGATAGTCGGCCACCGCTGGCGCAACCCGATCTGGCGCCACGCCGACGGCAGCTTCGCTGAATGGTGAGACCGCTTAGCGCGGCGACGGATTCAGCTTCGACCTCAATAACCATAAAAAAGAGGCATGTCACATGACTAGCACTGTCGCGTCAGCGTCCCTGGTGGCGCCGAGTCGCAAGCGTTTTTTCATCATGGTGTTGCTGTTTATCACTGTGGTGATCAACTACCTGGACCGCAGCAACCTGTCGATTGCCGCCCCCGCGCTGACCAGCGACTTGGGCATCGATCCTATCCACGTCGGGCTGATCTTCTCTGCCTTCGGCTGGACCTACGCCGCCATGCAAATTCCGGGCGGTTGGCTGGTGGACCGCGTGCCGCCGCGCATTCTCTACAGCGTGGCGTTATTGCTCTGGTCGCTGGCCACGGTGATGCTCGGGTTTGCCGCCAATTTTATTGCCTTGTTTGTACTGCGCATGGCGGTCGGTGCGCTGGAAGCACCGGCGTATCCGATCAACAGTCGGGTGGTTACCACGTGGTTCCCTGAGCGCGAGCGCGCCACCGCCATTGGTTTCTACACCTCCGGGCAATTTGTCGGGCTCGCGTTTCTGACCCCGGTGCTGGCGTGGTTGCAGCATCATTGGGGCTGGCACATGGTGTTTATCTGCACTGGTGCGGTGGGCATTATCTGGGCCGGGATCTGGTACGCGGTGTATCGCGAGCCACGTGACTTCAAAGGCGCCAACCCGGCAGAAATAGAGCTGATTGCCGCAGGGGGCGGGCTGGTGGATATTCAAAGCCAGACCGCCAAGCGCAAGGCGCCGTTCAGTTGGCTGGACCTGGGCATCGTGCTCAGCAAACGCAAGTTGTGGGGCATCTACCTGGGGCAGTTTTGCCTGAACTCGACGCTGTGGTTCTTTCTGACCTGGTTCCCGACCTATCTGGTCAAATACCGTGGCATGGATTTCATCAAGTCGGGTCTCTTGGCTTCGCTACCTTTTTTGGCCGCTTTTGTGGGCGTGCTGTGCTCGGGTTTTTTCTCCGACTGGTTGATACGTCGCGGTTACTCGGTGGGCTTTGCGCGCAAGCTGCCGATCATTGGCGGGTTGTTGATTTCGACCTCGATCATTGGCGCCAACTTTGTCGAGTCGACGCCGCTGGTGATTGCGTTTCTGGCCTTGGCGTTCTTTGGCAACGGCCTGGCCTCGATCACCTGGTCGCTGGTGTCTACCCTTGCCCCGGCGCGGCTGCTGGGCCTGACGGGCGGGGTGTTCAACTTTATCGGCAACCTGTCCGCCATTGCCACGCCCATCGTGATTGGCTTTTTGGCCAGTGGCGATTCGTTTGCTCCGGCCATCACCTACATTTCGGTGCTGGCAATGCTCGGGGCGCTGTCCTACATCTTGCTGGTGGGCAAGGTTGAGCGCATCGAGCTGTAGCCGTCGGCCAGCCGGGCGACCATAATGCCGCCCGGTTCTCCCTCTTCTATGCAAAGGCTGGCTATGCAGGACGACTCTTCGAAAACCGCCCCCACCGGCACCCAAACCCTGTTGCGTGGGCTGGCGGTGGTTCACGCCGTGGCCAACGGTGCGCGTGACCTTAAAGACATCGCGCGCGCCATAGGCACCACGCGCAGCACCACGCATCGATTGGCCAGTTGCCTGGTCGACGAGCGTTATTTGCGGGTATTGCCGCAGGTGGGTTACTTGCTGGGGCCAAAACTGATCGAACTGGGTTTTCAGGCGCGTGAAGAACTGCCGCTGGTGACGCTGGCCGGGCCGTACCTCGACGAACTCTCGAGTTTGACAGGCGACACCATTCACCTGGCCGTGCGTGAAGGCGACGAAGTGCTGTACCTGCATAAGAATCCGGGACGCAATGGGCCGGAAATGCGCTCGCGCGTAGGCCACCGTATGCCGTTGGTGCGTACCGGGATTGGCAAGGCCATGTTGCTGGATGCACCGCTGGGGGAGTGGCGTCGCTTGTACGAAAAAAGCCATCCGGTGGGCGGTAAAAACCCGTTATGGCCGGATCATCAAGAAGTCACGTGGGAAGAGTTCGAGCAACGGATGCGCAGCTACGTGGCGGGCGGTTATGCGTTTGACCTGGAAGACAACGAACCGTCGATTCGTTGTGTGGCAGCGCCCATCCGTGATGCCAGCCGCAAAATCGTCGCGGCTATCAGCATCGCCAGCACGGTGCCTTATATGTCCTTGGAGAAAATGACCGGGCTGATCCCGGTCATTACCCATGCCGCGCAACAGATATCGGCAGAGTTGGGCGGGTAACTCGATCTCCTGTAGGAGCGAGCTTGCCTCGCGATCTTTTAACGATCAAAAGATCGCGAGACAAGCTCGCTCCTACAGGGTGGAGATGGTTAAGCCTTCAGCGTTTTCATGTCGATCACAAAGCGATATTTGACGTCGCCTTTCACCACGCGCTCGAACGCCTCGTTGATGTTTTTGATGTCGAGCATTTCGATGTCGCAGGTGATGCCGTTGGCTGCGCTGAAGTCGAGCATTTCCTGGGTTTCAGCAATGCCGCCAATCAACGAGCCAGCCAGTACGCGACGCTTGAACACCAGGTTGAACGCATCCAGTGCCGGGTCAACCGGTTCGATCAGGCCCACGAGGATGTGTACGCCGTCAAAACGCAGGGTTTCGAGGTAGGGGTTGAGGTCGTGAGGGACTGGGATGGTGTCCAGCAGGAAGTCGAAGCGGTCGGCTGCGGCTTTCATTTGCTCCGGGTCGGTGGACACGATCACGTGATCGGCACCTTGTTTGTAGGCTTCTTCTGCCTTGGCCGCCGAGCGGGTGAACAAGGTGACTTCTGCGCCCATGGCCTTGGCAAACTTGATGCCCATGTGGCCCAGGCCGCCCATGCCCAGAACGCCGACTTTATCGCCCGCTTCTACGCCGTAGTGCTGCAGCGGAGAGTAGGTGGTGATACCGGCGCACAGCAGCGGGGCAGCGCTGGCCGGGTCGAGGTTTTCAGGGATGCGCACGACAAAGTGCTCGCTCACCACGATGCTGTCCGAGTAGCCGCCCATGGTGTTGGTGCCGTCGACCCGGTCTGGCGTGCAGTAGGTCATGGTCGCGCCTTCCAGGCAGTATTGCTCCAGGTCCTCTTTACAGGCCGAGCACTCGCGGCACGAGTCAACCATGCAGCCCACACCGACCAGGTCGCCGACTTTGTGCTTGGTGACGTTGTCGCCGATGGCGGTGACTTTGCCGACGATCTCGTGGCCCGGCATCACCGGGTACACCGCAAAGCCCCACTCATTGCGTGCCTGGTGGATGTCTGAGTGGCAGACGCCGCAGTACAGGACTTCGATGGATACGTCGTCCGGGCGCGGTGCGCGGCGGTTGAACTGCATCGGAGCAAGTGGCGCTGAAGAGGTTTGAGCGGCATAGCCGATGGCGTTGTACGTGACGTTAGACATGGGAAACCTCGAATAGCGATAGCTGTGAACAGGGCGCAAGTGTGCGCCCGCAGACCTTGCAGGACTATGACGATTCCTCCGCGTGTCATGCCTATTCGTCCGAACTCGCGGAGCAACTGTCGCTTTATTGATCAATTCTGCGAAGATGCGGCGATCCATTACTGCTGTGAATTATTTCCATGTTTTTAACGCGTCACCGCGATGAGAACGCCACGCTGGTGTCCCTTATCAAACCGCTGGCCAACCGCCTGGGCTTTGTTCCTACCCTGATGCCTGAGGTACGCGTGGTGTCGGCCTGCAACACCGTGGCGCGGATGCCGCAGATCTATGAGCCGAGCCTGATGGTCATCGCCCAGGGCAGCAAGGTGGCCTATCTGGGCACCCGGACCATGGAGTACGGCGCCGGGCATTACCTGGTGCAGGCCTTGTCAGTGCCGTTTGAGTGCGAAACCTTTGCGTCTGAAGAGATGCCGCTGCTGGGCGTCGCGATCAGCATTGACCGGGCGGTGCTCGGAGAGTTGGTGCTGGCCATGGGCCTGGACCCTGAGCGCAGCATCGCCCAGACCCCGGAGTCCATGACCTCGGCGGTGCTGGATGATGAGATGCGTCAGTCGGTTGAGCGTTTGTTGCGCTGCCTGCATGACCCGCTGGAGTGCCGGATCATGGGCCGGGCACGCTTGCGCGAAGTCTTGTTCGCCGCCTTGCGCGGTCCGCAAGCCAGCGTGTTGCGGGCGTTGGTTGAGCAGCAGGGGCAGTTTGCCCGGGTAGCGGCCTCGCTGACCCATTTGCATGAGCATTTTGCTGAGCCGTTGAATGTTGAGACCTTGGCCCGTTGCGCAAACATGAGCGCGTCGACCTTTCATGAGCACTTCAAGCGCAGCACATTGCTGTCGCCGGTGCAGTACCTCAAGCGCCTGCGCCTGTTGCGGGCGCAGCAGCTGCTGTTAAGCAATGAAGGCTTGGGTGTGGCGCAAGTGGCTGAGCGTGTGGGTTACCAGAGTACTTCGCAATTCAGTCGCGAGTACAAACGCTATTTTGAGCGCAGCCCGGGGTGTGAAAGCTCGGTGTGCTGACAGCTTGGGCTGTAGGAGCGAGCTTGCCTCGCGATCTTTTAAACGATCAAAAGATCGCGAGACAAGCTCGCTCCTACGGACTTACATGTTCGGGTAAGTCGGGCCGCCAGCACCTTCCGGGGTTACCCAGGTGATGTTCTGCGACGGGTCTTTGATGTCACAGGTTTTGCAGTGCACGCAGTTTTGCGCGTTGATCTGGAAACGTTTCTCGCCGCTTTCCTGAGTAATCACTTCATACACGCCAGCCGGGCAGTAACGCTGGGCAGGTTCGTCGTAGAGCGGCAGGTTAACGTTGATCGGAATGCTCGCGTCACGCAGCTTGAGGTGGCACGGCTGTTCTTCTTCGTGGTTGGTGCTGGAGAGGAAGACCGAGCTGAGTTTGTCGAAGCTGAGTTTGCCGTCCGGTTTCGGGTAGTCGATCTTCTTGCAGTCTTTGGCCAGCTTCAGGCAGGCATAGTCTGGCTTGGTGTCGTGCAGGGTGAACGGCAGTTTGCCGCCGAAGAAGTTCTGATCGACCCAGTTGAAGCCTGCGCCCATGAGCGGGCCGAACTTGTGCATCGCCGGGCCGAAGTTACGGCTGGCGAACAGTTCTTCGTACAACCAGCTGGCTTTGAAAGACTCAACGTAAGTGTTGAGTGCATCACCGCCTTCGGAGCCTGCAAACAGCGAGTCGGCCACGGCCTCAGCAGCGAGCATGCCGGACTTCATGGCGGTGTGGCTGCCTTTGATCTTGGCCACGTTCATGGTGCCCAGATCGCATCCGATCAGTGCGCCACCGTTGAAGACCATTTTTGGCAGCGAGTTCAGGCCACCTTTTGCCAGTGCGCGTGCGCCGTAGCTGATGCGTTTGCCGCCTTCCAGGTACTGCTTGAGGACCGGGTGGTGCTTGAGGCGCTGGAACTCATCGAACGGCGACAGGAAGGTGTTGCTGTAGGACAGGTCGACGATCAGACCGACCACGACCTGGTTGTTTTCCAGGTGATAAAGGAACGAACCACCAGTGTTTTCGTTGCTGGTGATGTCCAGCGGCCAGCCAGCGGTGTGTACGACCAGGCCAGGCTGGTGCTTGGCAGGATCGATTTCCCAGATTTCTTTCAGGCCGATGCCGTAGTGCTGGCTGTCTGCGTCGCTGTCGAGCTTGAAGCGTTCGATCAGTTGCTTGCCCAAATGGCCGCGGCAGCCTTCTGCGAACAAGGTGTACTTGCCGCGCAGTTCCATGCCGGGGGTATACAGGCCTTCTTTCGGCTTGCCTTCGCGGTCAACGCCCAGGTCGCCGGTGATGATCCCGCGAACCACGTTGTTTTCATCGAACAGCACTTCTTGGGCGGCGAAGCCCGGGTAGATTTCTACGCCCAGGTTTTCGGCCTGCTGAGCCAGCCAGCGGCACAGGTTGCCCAGGGAAATAATGTAGTTGCCTTCGTTGTGCATGGTTTTAGGCACAAAGAAGTCAGGTACTTTTGTCGCAGTGCTGTCGCTGCGCAGTACATAAATGTCATCACGGGTCACCGGCGTGTTCAGCGGTGCGCCGAGTTCTTTCCAGTCCGGGAACAATTCGTTCAGGGCGCGGGGTTCAAATACCGCACCGGACAGAATGTGTGCGCCGACTTCGGAGCCTTTTTCAACCACGCAGACGCTGATTTCTTTACCGGCTTCGGCGGCCTTCTGCTTAAGACGGCAGGCGGCGGACAAACCGGCAGGGCCGGCGCCGACGATGACCACGTCGAATTCCATGTATTCGCGTTCCACAGGCTATCTCCTACTCAAGGCTCAACGGTGTTTTCTAATTGGAGGTTTGGCGTTTCATCCATTATTCCCTCGCTTTGCAGTCGAAGACGCAATGGATGAGGCGCCGCTCTCTCTATGGGCGCGCATTATATCTACACCACTAGCAGCGTCCAATACAAACGTTTGTTTGAATTCGCTGCAAGCCAGACAAATCAATGACACGCGGCTCTAAAGTGGCCGATTTGCTGTATTGACCGCAAATGGTGTTCCGGTCAAGATACGGGCGGTTTTGCGCTCGCCGTAGGCTGATTGTTGGTTTCAAGAGCACCTCTAAAGACAGGGCACAGGCATAAACGTGCAGGAGCCTGACATTTTTTGAGCGGAGTTTACACGTCCTTTTGGTGGATGACTTGGTAGTCACACCTGACAGACGGTCGCACGGGAAGGGCATAGCAACGATCTTTGGAGGTGCCCTTGTGCTGATGAGCATCAACCGCCAGGTTCGCCTAGGCGACTTTCTTTTCACCGGAGAGTAACGAGGAATCCATGAAGGTTCTTGTAGCTGTCAAACGAGTGGTCGATTACAACGTTAAAGTACGCGTCAAGGCGGACAATTCCGGCGTTGACCTCGCCAACGTCAAGATGTCGATGAACCCCTTCTGCGAAATCGCTGTGGAAGAAGCCGTACGCCTGAAAGAAAAAGGCGTTGCGACTGAAATCGTCGTCGTCTCCATCGGCCCGACTACCGCTCAAGAGCAACTGCGCACCGCGCTGGCTCTGGGTGCCGATCGCGCCATCCTCGTCGAATCCGCCGAAGACCTGACCTCGCTGGCCGTGGCCAAGCTGCTCAAGGCTGTGGTCGACAAGGAGCAGCCTCAGTTGGTGATCCTGGGTAAACAGGCCATCGACAGCGACAACAACCAAACGGGCCAGATGCTGGCTGCGCTGACCGGTTACGGTCAGGGTACCTTCGCTTCTAAAGTAGAAGTGTCGGGCGACAAGGTTGCTGTGACCCGTGAAATCGACGGCGGCGCGCAAACTGTTTCGCTGAGCCTGCCAGCCATCGTCACCACCGACCTGCGTTTGAACGAGCCGCGCTACGCGTCTCTGCCAAACATCATGAAGGCCAAGAAGAAGCCGCTGGAAGTGCTGACGCCAGACGCGTTGGGCGTTTCGACGGCTTCGACCAACAAAACCGTAAAAGTTGAAGCACCGGCTGCACGCAGCGCGGGCATCAAGGTCAAGTCGGTGGCTGAACTGGTCGAGAAACTGAAAAACGAAGCGAAGGTAATCTAACAATGACTATCTTGGTAATCGCAGAACACGACGGCAAAGTACTGGCTCCGGCCACACTGAACACCGTAGCCGCCGCTGCTAAAATCGGTGGCGATATCAACGTCCTGGTGGCAGGCCAAGGCATTGGCGCAGTCGCTGAAGCGGCCGCAAAAATTGCTGGCGTGGCTAAAGTGCTGGTGGCAGACAACGCCGCTTACGCGCATCAACTGCCAGAAAACGTTGCTCCGTTGGTCGCTGAGCTGGGTAACGGCTACAGCCACATCCTGGCTGCCGCGACCTCCAACGGCAAAAACATCCTGCCGCGCGTTGCTGCGCAGCTGGACGTTGACCAGATCTCCGAGATCGTTTCGGTGGTCAGCGCTGACACCTTCACTCGCCCGATCTACGCCGGTAACGCCATTGCGACCGTGCAGTCGACTGCGCCAGTCAAAGTGATCACCGTGCGTGCGACCGGTTTCGACCCGGTTGCTGCTGAAGGTGGTTCGGCTGCTGTTGAAGCCGTGGCAGCGGTTCACGATGCAGGCACTTCCTCGTTCGTTGGCGAAGAGCTGGCCAAGTCTGACCGCCCTGAGCTGACCGCAGCTAAAATCGTCGTTTCTGGCGGTCGCGGCATGCAAAACGGTGACAACTTCAAACACCTGTACGCTCTGGCCGACAAGCTGGGCGCTGCTGTGGGCGCGTCGCGCGCTGCAGTTGACGCAGGTTTTGTACCCAACGACATGCAGGTCGGCCAGACCGGCAAAATCGTTGCACCTCAGCTGTACATCGCCGTTGGTATCTCCGGCGCGATCCAGCACTTGGCCGGTATGAAAGACTCCAAAGTGATCGTTGCGATCAACAAGGACGAAGAAGCGCCGATCTTCCAGGTAGCCGATTACGGTCTGGTGGCGGACTTGTTCGAAGCAGTACCTGAGCTGGAGAAACTGGTTTAATCCAGTCGCTTCACTTATAAAGAGCCCGGTTATCCGGGCTGTCAGGAAGGGCAGAGCACTCAGTGTTCAGCTTTCTCTTAACAGCCTGAATGACCGGGTTTTTTTATGCGTTTGAATGATCCACGTGGAGCGTAGGAATATGGATGTGCGTAAGGTAAGCAGGTTGTTATTGGGGTTGGCATTGATGCCTTTGCTGTCCGAGGCTGCGGGTAAATGCGAGCGCCTGATCGTGACCGGCAGCCCCGATGCGCCGCCGTATCTGTGGCGCGACCCCGCCAATCCCACCCATTTGATCGGCGCCAGTGCCGATCTGTTGCAACACGCTGCCGAAGAGCTGGGCATCAAGGTTGAGGTGCTTTATGCGGGCAAGCGTTCCCAGGCTCAGGACGAAGTGCGCACCGGGCGCATGGACATGCTGCTTGATGCGCCACTGACCTTGGCCGGGTTGAACTCCCTGGATTACATCCACCCGCCGCTGGTGCGTAACGATTACCTGGTGTGGACGCGCAAAGACTCGGCCTTGCACTACGAAACCCCGGCCGACTTGCACGGGCATACAGGCGCGCTCTCCGAGAAGGCCCGGCTGACCGAATCTTTTGATGCTTTTGCACAACGCCAACTAACCCTCAAGCCGCAACCCGGCCTGACCCAGGCGTTTCAAAAGCTGTTGCTGGGCCAGGTCGAATACGTTTTGGCCGGGCGTTATGCCGGCATGGCGACTGCGCAAACCCTCGGCATCGCCGATGACTTGCAAGCGCATTCGCAACCGATTGATCAGCCGGGGCTGTTTTTGGCGGTCTCCCATGACTCAGCGTGCAATGAGCCGTGGTTGCGCGGACAGCTCGCCAAAAAGATGACAGAATTGCCCGCCTCCGGCATGGCCGAGGCCGCTTTGCAACGCAATCTGGAGCGGTGGAAATCGCAACTGCAGCAACCGCTCAGCGCCCCAAAACAGTAGGAATTTTTAGTGACGATTCGACCTCTTTTCGCAGCCCTGGCTGTTATGGCTCTGGCGGGGTGTGCGAACGACCCTGCACCGAATCAACAAATACGTTTGAGCGAACAAGCCTTGGAGCAAGCCAGGGCGGTCGGCGCGAATGCCGACGATATGCCTGAACTCAAACAGGCTGAAGACAAGCTGGCCCATGCTCAGGCCGATATGCTTGAAGAGTCCTACAAAGACGCGCGCCTGCAGGCCGAGCAGGCTGAACTTGATGCTCGCCTGGCCGAGGCGCGGGTTCTGACGCAAAAAAGCCAGGAACAATTGAACGTGCTCAACACCCGTATTACCCGCTTGCGCAAACAACTGGCGGAGGCCCAATGAGCCTCAAATCCAGTGTGTTCAGCTGTGCCGTGTTGTTAGGCAGCATCAGCCTGGCCGGTTGCGCCGGGCATCACAGCGGCGAGCAGGCCTTGCAGCAGGCCAACAGCGATTTCCAGGCGGTCAAAGAAGACAGCAACGTCTTGCGCATCGCGCCTAAAGACGTGATTCGCGCCGGTGAATCGCTGGCCCGCGCCGACCGCTTGTCCAGCTATTGGGGCAGTGGCGATGATGTGGTGCACTACGCCTACCTCAGCCAGCGTTATAGCGAGATTGCCCGTGAGCACACGCAAAAAGTGCTCAATGAGGAACGTGCGGCCAAGCTCGAGCTGGAGCGTCAGCGCCTGCAACTGGCCCTGCGCGAAGCCAAGCTGCTGAGTGTTCAGCAGCAGGGCAAATGGCTGGAAGAGCAAATCATCAGCCTGGCGACCACGCAGACTGACCGTGGTTTGGTCATGACCTTGGGCGACGTGTTGTTTGATACCGGCGAAGCGGATTTGAAAAACTCGGCTAACCGCACAGTCCTCAAGCTGGTGCAGTTTCTGCAACTGAACCCCAAGCGGATCGTGCGCATTGAGGGTTACACCGACAACACCGGTGGTACAGAAGACAACCTCACCCTGTCGCTGGCGCGGGCGCAGATCGTAGCCGATACGCTGGTCGACCTGGGGATCGACGAAAAGCGCGTTCAAGTGGCCGGTTATGGCGACCAGTACCCGGTGGACGTCAACGCCACCGAGCGCGGCCGGGCGCAGAACCGTCGGGTTGAAATCGTCTTCTCTGACGAAAAAGGCCAACTGGGCGCCGCTCGCTAAGCGCAACACCGTCTGGTAGGAGCGAGCTTGCCTCGCGATCTTTTAACGATCAAAAGATCGCGAGGCAAGCTCGCTCCTACAGGTTCTTTGCCGCTCACCCATACAGTTAACCCGCGGTCTGCACTGTACGGCTCAGAATAGTGGCAACTGTGCCCGTACACTTCTAAACTGTTCCGGTATTGTTCATCACAAAAATGCTTCCTATAAAAAAAATGCCTGAACATCGAGTGCCGCGCCATGACCAACCTTTTGCTTTATCAACGTATTGCTCAGCAGCTGGCTGAGGATATCCGGCGTGGCGTCTACCAGCCGGGGGAGCGTGTGCCCTCGGTGCGCAAGATGAGTTCACAGCTGAATGTGAGCCATGCGACGGTGTTGCAGGCCTATGCCAATCTTGAAGACCAAGGCTTGATCCGGGCGCGTCCGCAATCCGGTTATTACGTGCACCAAACCCCGGCCCTGACGGCGCCCACACCGGACATCGCGCGTGTTGAGCGCCCAGGTCTGGTGACGCGCAGCAGCATCATCCAGCAGGTATTGGTCGAGTCGCGGCGCGAAGGCGTGTTTCCGCTGGGGGCTGCGGTGCCGAGTGTCGATTACTTGCCCGTGCGCGCGCTGCACCAGCAATTGGCCAAGGTCACCCGTTTTCATAGCCCGCGTGCCTTCAGTTACATGTTCAGCCCCGGCTTTGAGCCGTTGCGCCGTCAGGTGGCGATCCGTATGCGGGATGCTGGCGTGGTGGTCGACCCTTCGGAAGTGATCATCACCCACGGCTGTGTGGATGCCCTGCAAATGTCATTACGGGCGCTGACCCGTCCGGGTGACCTGATCGCGGCCGAATCGCCAACCTATTACGGCTTGTTGCAACTGGCCGATTTGCTAGGCTTGAAAGTCATCGAGATCCCCAGCGACCCAGCCACCGGCATGAGCCTTGAAGCCCTGCAATTGGCGGCTAATCAGTGGTCGATCAAAGCGCTGGTACTCACCACGCGCTTGAGCAACCCGCTGGGTGGCACCATGCCCGAAGAGCGGCAAAAACACCTGCTGCGCCTGGCGTCAGATTTCGATATCCAGATCGTTGAAGACGACATCTATGGCGAACTGATGTTTGAGGTGGGGCGCACCAAAGCGTTGAAAGCCTACGATCGCCTCGATCGCGTGATCTATTGCTCGAGTTTCTCTAAAACGTTGTCGCCGGGCGTACGAATCGGCTGGATGATTGCGGGGAAATATCAGCAGGAAATCCAGCGTCTGCAAACGTTCACCACCCATTCGGCGTGCAGCGTGACGCAAATGGGGGTGGCGGCTTACCTTGAAAACGGCGGTTACGACCGCCATTTACGCTACATCCGGCAGGAATACCGGAAAAACCTCAGCGCATTCCAGCTGGCCGTTCAGCAGTACTTTCCGGAAGGCACGCAGATGTCGCGCCCCAGTGGCGGGTTTATTTTGTGGGTCAGTTTGCCGGGCCGGGTGAACACCCAAGAGCTGCACGTGCGTGCCTTGCAGCAGGGTATCAGTATCGCGCCGGGGCTGATTTTCAGTAACACCGAGCAGTTTAATCACTGCATTCGACTCAACTGTGGCACACCTTGGAACAAAGAAGCCGAGCGGGCACTGATGACGTTGGGCATGCTTGCTAACCAATTGTGCCAGGAGACCGCAGGCCTCTATTAAGAGGGTAAACGCTGCGCGGTATGGCCATTTGGTTACATTCGGCTTGTCTCGGCCAGCTTAAAGCGCGAGCATGCGTGCCTGAACGAAGAAAACCGTGGGAGTTATGAGAGCGACATATTGTGTAGGGCTCGTGTTGGCAGGTGTGTTGACTGCGTTTGGCGCGATGGCTGCGCCAGCGACCCCGTCGGCACCCGAAACAGTCACTGCCCAGCCTAAAGCTGCTCATACCCCGCCCAAGCCTGCGGCCAAAGCGCAAAAGGCACCGGCCAAGAAAACCCCGCCTGCGAAACCCAAATCCCCTGCGAAGGCCACCAAAAAGCGCGTGCCGACCAGCAAAGTTGATTTGAGCTTGCCGCCCGAGATGGTTCGGCAATTGCGCCCTTTAGGCGCCGTCCCCATGCCTGCGCACAAACCGTTGCTGCCCAATATGTTTGTTGAAAAGCAGGCCGAGGAGAGCCCTTTCCAATTGAACGGGCGCCTGCTCAGCAATGAAATGGGCCTGCAGTTACGTAACGAGGCGCGGCAGAATGAAATCGATGGTGCCGCCCTCGATTTTGAATTCAAGCAATAAGTGCCCCAGCGTCGAAAACGGACTTCTAAACTGACTAATCAGTCACTGATATTCTGCTGAACGGTCAATTTCAAACGCCCGTTCCAGCGAGTACTATCCCTTGTCATCAATGCACTTTGCCCCTAACGAGGAGCTAACGTCATGAATTGCCGTGAAGGCTGTGGCGCTTGTTGTATAGCACCCTCCATCAGTACACCGATCCCTGGCATGCCTGATGGCAAACCCGCGGGGGAACGCTGCCTGCATCTGTCTGTCGATTACTTGTGTGGTTTGTTCGGCCAACCAGAGCGTCCTGCCGTGTGCGGCGCGTTCAAGGCTGACATCGAGGTATGCGGCAGCAGTCAGCAAGAGGCCATTAACCTGATCGGTTGGTGGGAACAGGTGACGGCGGCTTAGTGCATTCGTGTTCAGTGAACAGACCTTTAACAATAAGGAATAAGACAATGGGTTCGTTACATCGAGTGGCAATGGCGTGTGGTTTGAGTGTTCTGCTGGTGGGCGCGGCCCAGGCAGAAGACTGGAAAGTGGCGAAAAACGAAGACGGCATAAAAGTCTCATTGAGTGAAGTGCCGGGCTCCGCTTACAAGGCCTACCAGGGTGTAGCCCTGATCAAAGCGCCGCTGGCCAAAATCCAGGGCCTGCAAGAAGACGTGGCGGGGGCGTGTGCCTGGATTCACGAATGCAAAACCCAGAAGCTGCTCAAGCATGAAGGTGACAAAAGCTGGACTTACACCCAATTCAATACGCCGTGGCCTGTAACCCCGCGTGACTCGATTCTGGAGGTCACCTCATCGGTTGCCCCGGACGGCACGCTGACCCGTACCCTCAAAGGCGTACCGGCCTATCAGCCTGAAGAAAAAGGCTTCGTGCGGGTGGCTCAGGTGGACGGTTTCTGGAAGCTGGTCCCTAAAGGCGACAACCTGACTGAAGTCACCTACCAGGTGCACACCGAGCCAGGTGGTAGCGTCCCGGCCCTCATTGCCAACAAGTTCGTGGTGGATGCACCGTTCAAAACCCTTCAGGGGCTCAAAGAGCGCGCTGAGAAGTAACACGCGGCCCTTGCGGCCATAGGGCTGGTCCTGGACAGCGCATCTGTCCAGGTGCCGGGCCCTGTGTTTTTGAGTGCGAAGCTCATTCATTTAAATGCACAAAATTTAAATTTCCCCCTTGGCAGAGATTATCCGTCAGGTCTACTCTGCACCCAGACCAGCGAAGTATTCGACTGGCTCTGATCTTGTTCGCTACATGCTTATTCTCTCTGCTCCGGCACATCTGCTGGTGTGACGAGAGCGCTGAATGTCTATCCATTGCGAGGAGGACGTTTCATGAGCACAGCCCATCAAGAAGACCTCAGCAGCTTTGTGCTGCGCCGCATGAAAGAAGGCGGTTTTGATTTTGCACGTATCCATCCCATTGAGTTTTACGCAATCTTCCCGGATGAGGAGCGGGCGCGCAGAGCAGCAGGCAAATTTTGTGGTGAGTCCTTTAATGCCCAGATCAATGTGGGTGAGGATGGCGCCTGGCACCTTGAGTTAAGCAAGGTGATGCACGCGACTTATGGCGGTATCGGAGATTTTGAGCAGAACTTCGAAGCGGTTGTAGCACCGCTGGGTGGCATTGTTGAAGGCTGGGGCGTCAAGCAGGAGGTGCGTGGCCTGCTGAACTGACGTCAGTTGCGGATGTAAAAACGGCTAGCCTTGGGGCTAGCCGTTTTGGTTTCTGTGGATTGAGATCGTTTAAGTGCCGAGGACTCGCACACAAAAGCGACACCTTAGCCGATGACCTTGGTCAGGTTCGGCAAAATCAACAGCAAAGTTGTAGCGAAGAGGATAAGCCCGGCTTGACGTATTTTCGTGTGTTTGAACATGGCGACCTACCTTTTTTTTGTTATTCCTGAATTGCATTGCTCCACGGTAAGGGCTCATATCCTTGGAAAGCGTCTTGCCCGTTGACAGGCTTAACCTTAGAGGCCGCATAACACGCGGCTTAGAACCTTTTCAAATCATTCAAGCGCAATAAGTTTTTAAAACGCTATTAGACAATTTGTGTATGCCCTGCGAGGCCGTTGCTAGACGCAATCGACCCCCTGATGTTTAAAATCATTAGTCACCTACCGTTCGTCCGGGAGCTTATTTTGCCTGCTCATTACGAGCGGTGGGTGATTGTCCAAGGTTTCAGTACGCGCAGTACTTGCCATCAATTGCTGTTTCAGGGCAGGCTCTAGCGAGTTGTCGTCATTATTTTCGCCTTTATCGTGCCAGGTATTTTTATGTCGCTACGCATCTGCATTTTGGAAACGGACATCCTGCGTCCTGAATTTATTGATCACTATCAAGGCTACGGGCAGATGTTCAAGCGCCTGTTCTCCCAGCAGCCCATTCCTGCAGAGTTCACCATCTACAACGTGGTGAATGGCGAATACCCGTCGGATGATGAAGTGTTCGACGCCTACCTGGTGACCGGCAGCAAGGCCGATTCCTTTGGCACTGATCCCTGGATTCAAACCCTTAAAGAGTACTTGCTGACGCGCTATGAGCGGGGTGACAAGCTGTTGGGTGTCTGCTTTGGCCACCAATTGCTGGCGCTACTGCTGGGTGGCAAGAGTGAGCGGGCGACCAAAGGCTGGGGCGTGGGCACCCATCAATACACACTGGCTGCCAAGGCACCGTGGATGAGCCCTGTGGTTGAAGACCTGACACTGTTGATCAGCCATCAGGATCAAGTCACCGCCTTGCCGGAAAACGCCACAGTGGTGGCCTCCAGCGAGTTCTGCCCGTTTGCGGCTTATCACATCAATGACCAAGTGCTGTGCTTCCAGGGCCACCCTGAGTTCATTCACGACTATTCCCGGGCCTTGCTCGACCTGCGCCAGGAGCATTTGGGCGAACAGGTTTACAACAAAGGCATTGCCAGCCTCGAACATGACCACCATGGTAAGACTGTTGCCGAGTGGATGATGCGTTTTGTGGCGAACAAACCTGAAGCTAAAGCGCTCTAACACCGCACTGTAATTACATGGACTCGCCCAAGCCGAGGCGTCTGTGCGCCACGGTGGCATTCTATTAGAAGCCAACGACAGCGA